>NZ_JBSFJX010000071.1:0-42835 GCF_053598275.1 Streptomyces sp. NPDC001156
CGTTCGCACAAGGGCTGCAAGAAGCCCTGTCGAGTCAACCGCAGCGCGGTGCCCGCCCCCGCAGGGGCCGCACCCACGCGGCAGCCCACACCCCCCGGCTTCCGGGGCCACGGGCCTCTGCTCGGCAAAACACCACCGACCGGTACCGGCCCACCCCGAATGAGGCCCAACCCGCACGCGAGCGGCACAAGGCCCACGTCGGAACAGCCGCCCCAGTAGGGAACGCCCCGCCCACAGGCGGCGCACCCGAACAGGAACTGGTCGGATGGCATCCCATGACGGGATGACTCTTAGGCGAGCTCGAACTGTGGGAGCAGGTCGACCTCGTTGGGGCCGGGCGCGGTGAACACCGTTGCGTGCTCGGCGGCCGGGGTGTACCGCTCCAGACCCTGGAAGATCAGCTGGCGCGGGTTCTCGGCGCGCACCTTGAGGATCTCCTCGTGCTCCATCTTCGCGCCGTAGGAGGCGTGCCCGAAGTTGGAGTGCTCGTTGAATACCATCCAGTCGAGCCCGTACCGGGCGGCTGCGTGGCGATCTGGGAGAACGCGTACTTGCCGTCGTGGCTGTAGACGCTGTGGACGCGGTGGTCGCCGACGAGGTACGCGAGACGCGGGCCGTCGTCGCCGAAGCCCCGCCCGGAGGCGGCGGCCGCAGGGGCCGCCGCCGCGGGAGCGAGGGTGAAGGCGGCGCCGAACAGGGCCGCTCGGCGCAGGAGCTGACGCCCGGACACGCCCTGGGCGTCGAGGTGTTCGGGGGCGACGGACGGATCGGCCCGGACGGGCAGGTGCCGCTCGGTCGTGGTCGCGTCGAATCCCCGGGACGTCAGTGGTTCATGAACTGGGAGACCGGCAGCGCCCGGTCCACGATCCGTACGTCACCGAGCCACCCGTGGTGGATCTGGTCGATCCTGCCCCCGTACTCGTAGCCGCCGAGCAGCCACGGCAGGCCGACCGAGGCGAGGCCGACGGCACGGGCGTTGGGATTGCGGGCGACGGGGCAGCCCTGGACGTACATCGTGGTGTGGCTGCCGTCGTTGACGACCGCCAGGTGCCACCAGGTCTCGCGTGCGGTCTCGTCACCCCAGTTGGTGACGATACCCTCCTGGTTGAGGGGCCGCACGGCCCACTGCGGTCCAGGGCCGTCGGACAGCGAGAGGGTGGCGAGCGGCTCGTCCGGATCGTCCTGCGTCTTGCCCGCCGCGCCACCCGTGCCGGTCCGGCTGACCAGGCCCGCCCAGGCGTTGTGGGACGCGTCCCAGTCATCGGGCACCTTGTAGAACGCCTCGATGGTGTAACCGCGCGAGAACGTCGCGGTGTTGAGCGGGGCGCCGTCGACCGTGCGCAGATAGGCGCCGCGCAGCGGTGACTTGTACCCCTGGAAGCGCAGGCTGCCGTGCCCCGGCTGGTCCGGGTGATGGTCCGACGACCAGGTGAGAGAGCCGTCCAGGACGCTGACGACGGTCAGGTCGTTGCCGCGGCCCGACAGATCGCGGACCGTGCCGTTCACGGCCGCGCCGTCGTCGTGGCCGTCGAAGCGCCAGTACGCGACGGTGCCGCGGACCAGCATCTGGGAGGTGGGCCGCGCGGGGCGGGGAGGCACGGGGGCGAAGCCGGAGAAGCGCTGCTCGAAGTCGATCGCCACGGAGAACCGGTCCTCGGGGCCGGTCAGTTCGATCTCCTGCCGCTCCAGTTCGTTGAGCCCTTCGGCCGCCCGTCCCAGGATCCACGGGGAGATCGTCTCGACGTCGATGGTGTCCCGGTCGAGGTCGAAACGGTAGAGGCGGATCATCGCCGCGCCACCGTAGTACCGGTTCTGGTAGTTCGTCAGGTGCAGGTGTACGTCGTTGCCCGCGGCGTTCTTCCTGGTGGCGCGGGCGGCGGGCCAGAAGTGGCCGTTCAGGGTCAGGAAGATCTGGTCGTGGTCCGCGATCAGCTGGTCCCAGAGCTGCTCCCCGTACGACGAGAGCGCGTCGTCCCCGTAGACCAGTTCGTGGGTGGTGAGGATGACCGGCGTCTTGGGGTGCTGGGCGATCACGTCCTTCGCCCAGGCGAAGCCCTGCGCCGACAGCCGCCAGTCGAGAGCGAGCACGAGCCACTCGCGGCCGCCCGCACGGAAGACGTGGTACGTGTTGTAGCCGTCGGGGGAGGAGCCGCCGAAGGTGCGCTTGCCCTTGAAGCGCTGCGGGCCGAAGGCGTCCAGGTACGGGGTGGGGCCGCGCTGGTCGTCGGTGGACGACCGGATGTCGTGGTTGCCGGCGAGGACGCTGTACCCGACCCCGCTCCGGTCGAGGAGCCCGAACGCCTCGCTCGCCGCGTCGAATTCGACGGCGGCGCCGTTCTGCGTCAGGTCTCCCAGGTGGGACAGGAAGACGATGTTCTCGTCCTTGCCGTGCTCCAGGATGTAGCGCAGTGAGGCCTTGATGGGGGCCGGGTTGATGCTCGGCCCGTCGAACAGGTACTGGGTGTCCGGCATCACGACGAGAGTGAAGCGCCGGTTTTCGGAGTCGGGGCGCCAGCGGCTCGCCGTCGCCGTCGCCGCCTCGGCGGTGGCCGGCAGGGCGACCCCGGTGGTGGCGGCGGCGCCGAGCAGCGCGGTGGCCCGCAGGAAGCTCCGTCTGCCGGCTCCGGCCTGCGCGGCCTCGCCCTGGGCGTGGTCATGTGAAGTACACACGTGTGCTCCGTGAGAGGTGTTGGAGGAGGGGAAGCGCGGGGGTTCAGAGGGTGCGCAGCGTCCAGCTCCAGCGATGGACGCCCGGTGCGACGAGATGCGAGGGCGGGACGTCGGGGCCGCAGCAGGCCGTGCCCGGCCCGCGGTGCGCCCCGTCGATGTGCACCACGCGGCCAGAGCGCGGCTCCGGCTCGTCGTGGTGTGCGACCGGGTCCTCGGCGTGGACGGGGGTGTCCATGGTCGAAGGCCGGTGGAGGGTCACGGAGACCTGGCGCGGCTCGTCCAGTACGACGGTGAGACCGGTGGCGTCCGGTGCGGACAGCGTGAAGCGCCGTACGCCGTGCCGGACATCGCTCTCCTGCGGCCGCGGGCAGGAGGTGAAGAACTCGTCCACGGGGACGGAGGGGTGGCCCACGGGCGCGCCCGCGTTCTGCTCGGGGCACGGCTCGTGCCCGGACCACCCCGGCACGTCGAGGCCGGCCACCGTCTCGAAGACGGAGCCGACCCGCGCCACGTCGTCGAACTGTTCGGGCAGCTCCGCCTGTTCCTCGACGCGGATGCCGCCCTCGAGGGAGGTGAACACCTGCCGGTGCCGGATGACGCCGACCGCGCCGGCGTACTCGGCGAGCACCGTCACGCGGGCCTCGTCGCGCTGGACGGAGACGACCTTGCGGACGAGCGCGTCCAGGCCCCACGACCCCAGGTATGGTGCGGCGCCGCCCGACGCGTCGCCGGCGGGCGCCCGCCACAGCCACAGCACGGGGGCGGCGGCCAGCAGCGGATGGACGAGCAGCCCCTCCGCGTCGACCCGCACGGGACCCTCCGCCGCGGGCTCCGGAGCCATCCGCAGCCGTACCTGCGGCGCGCACAGCTCCGTACCGCGCGGCGCCCACGGCATGTCCTCAGCCGTGGTCACCCGCAGCGTCAGCCAGGCATCGCCGCCGTCGCGCGGCAGCAGGAACGGCAGCGGTGCCGCCGCCGTCTCACCCGGCCGCAGATCGGGCAGGTCCATCGGTGCCGTCAGGGTGCGGCCGTCGTCGAGCACCAGCTCCCACCGGCCCGACAGCCAGGCCAGGCTCCGGGAGCGCTGCTGGTTGGTGAGGACGATGCCCTCGTGCTTGTAGCGCTCGATGCCCACCGGGGCCGCGATCTCCGGGTGCTCGTGCACCGCCGGCTCGGACGCGCGGTCGGGGAAGACCACACCGTCCGCGACGAACGCGCCGTCGTGCACCGCGTCGCCGAAATCGCTGCCGTACGCCCAGCGGTGACCGGGCGTGGCGACACCGTTGTCGTACAGATCGGCGCTCGCGCGCCCGGCCGGTCTTCCGTCGCTCACGCGCAGGAGAATGCCGTGGTCCCAGAACTCCCAGATGAAGCCGCCCTGAAGACCCGGGGTGGCCTCGATGGCGGCCCAGTGGTCGGCCTGTGTGCCCGCGGCCCCCTGCCGGAGCGGTTGATTACTGCGCAGAAACGCGCGTGGAAGTGATTGAAGATGACGAGTAGTGTTCATGGCGTGCTGGCGGAACAACGTCACCGACTCATCCTGCGGGCCCTGCGCTCCGGCGGCCCCGCGGCCGTGACCGACCTGTCGGAGCAGTTGGGCGTCAGCCCCGCCACCGTCCGGCGGGACCTGGTGAGACTGGAGGAGTCGGGCCTGCTCACCCGCGTCCACGGAGGCGCGGTCGTGGAGGAGGGCGACCAGCCCTTCGCCGAGGTCGCCGCGGTGCGCGTGCCCGAGAAGGACTCGATAGCCATCCGGGCCGCCTCGATGGTCCAGGACGGCGATTCCGTGCTGCTCGACATCGGCACCACCGCCTACCGGCTGGCCCGGCAGCTGCGCGGCCGCCGGCTCACGGTGATCACCAGCAATCTGGTGGTCTACGAGGAGCTGGCCGACGACGAGGGAATCGAGCTGGTGCTGCTCGGCGGCACGGTCCGCCGCGAGTACCGCTCCCTGATCGGCTTCCTGACCGAGGACAACCTCCGCCAGCTGCACGCCGACTGGCTGTTCCTCGGTGCCAGCGGGGTGCGGCCCGGCGGTCAGGTGATGGACACCACGGTCGTCGAGGTGCCGGTCAAGCGGGCGATGATCAAGGCAAGCGACCGGGTCGTCCTGCTCGCCGACTCGGCGAAGTTCCCGGGTACCGGGATGGCGAAGGTCTGCGACCCCCAGGCACTGGACGTGCTGGTGACGGACGCGCCCGTGGACGCGGCGACCCGCTCGTCGCTTCAGGAGGCGGACGTCGAGGTGGTCGTGGCAGGAGAGGTGCAACCGTGCAGCTGACGATTCTGGGCGGCGGCGGGTTCCGGGTGCCGCTCGTCTACGGGGCGCTCCTCGGGGACCGAGCCGAGGGCCGGGTCACCCGGGTCGTGCTGCACGACCTGGACGCCGGGCGGCTGTCGGCCGTGACCCGGGTGCTGGCCGAGCAGGCCGCGGGCGTGCCGGACGCGCCCGGGGTGACCGCCACCACCGACCTCGACGAGGCGCTGCGCGGCGCCGACTTCGTCTTCTCCGCCATCCGGGTCGGCGGCCTCGAGGGACGCGCCGACGACGAGCGGGTGGCGCTCGCCGAGGGCGTCCTCGGCCAGGAGACCGTCGGCGCGGGCGGTATCGCGTACGGGCTGCGGACCGTGCCCGTCGCCGTCGACATCGCACGGCGCGTGGCCCGGCTGGCCCCGGACGCCTGGGTCATCAACTTCACCAACCCGGCGGGACTCGTCACCGAGGCCATGTCACGCCACCTCGGCGACCGCGTCATCGGCATCTGCGACTCCCCGGTCGGCCTCGGCCGCCGTATCGCCCGGGTGCTCGGTGTCGCGAGGCCGGGCGAGGCCTTCATCGACTACGTCGGCCTCAACCACCTCGGCTGGGTGCGCGGCCTGCGTGTGGCCGGCCGCGACCGGCTCCCGCGGCTGCTCGACGACCCGGAGCTGCTCGGTTCCTTCGAGGAGGGCAAGCTCTTCGGCGCCGACTGGCTGCAGTCCCTCGGCGCGATCCCCAACGAGTATCTGCACTACTACTACTTCAACCGCGAGGCCGTCAGCGCCTACCGCGCGGCGGAGAAGACCCGCGGCGCCTTCCTACGCGATCAGCAGGCCCGGTTCTACGACGAGGTGAAGCGGCCGGACGTGTCCGCCCTGGCGGTCTGGGAAGGCACGCGCGCCGAACGGGAGGCCACCTACATGGCCGAGAACCGGGAGGCGGCGGGCGCCGGCCAGCGGGACGCCGACGACCTCTCCGGCGGCTACGAGAAGGTGGCCCTCGCCCTGATGCGGGCCATCGCCCGCGACGAGCGCACGACCCTGATCCTGAACGTGCGCAACCGCAGCACGCTCTCCGCCCTCGACGCCGAGGCGGTCATCGAGGTGCCGTGCCTGGTCGGCGCCGATGGCGCACACCCGCTCGCGGCCGACCCGCTCCCCGGCCATGCGACCGGCCTGGTCTGCGCGGTCAAGGCGGTCGAGCGCGAGGTGCTGTCCGCCGCCGAGTCCGGCTCCCGCGCCACGGCGGTCAAGGCCTTCGCCCTGCACCCGCTCGTCGACTCGGTGAACGTGGCGCGCAAGCTGGTAGACGGCTACACCTCGGTTCACCCCGGCCTGGCGTACCTCAGATAAGCGCTTCCGTCCTCTCCTTGGAGACCCCCATGCACGACGAACGCCGCCGGATCGAGGAGCGCGTCGCACGCCTCCACAACCAGCGCATCAAGCCCGCGATCTACGCGGCCTCCGTACCTTTCGAGGTCGAGGCATGGCAGGCACCGGGGGAGCCGGTGCCCTTCGAGGAAGCGGCCGCCGCCTCGTACACGCCCTTCGGGATGGGCACCCCCTGGGGCCCGCCCTGGGGCACCACCTGGTTCCGGATGCGGGGACAGGTCCCCGCGGAGTGGTCGGGCAAACGGGTCGAGGCGGTCATCGACCTCGGCTTCGTGGGCGACTGGCCCGGCAACCAGGCCGAGGCGCTGGTCCATCTGACCGACGGGACGCCGCTCAAGGCCGTCAACCCGCTCAACCAGTACGTCCCGATCGCCCACCCGGCCGCGGGCGGTGAGGAGATCGACTACCTCGTCGAGGCCGCCTCGAACCCCGACATCCTGGCGAACGGCTTCGCGGCCCCGACCCCGCTCGGCGATGTGCTCACGGCGGGCGACCAGCCGCTCTACACCTTCAAGCGCGCCGACATCGCCGTCCTGGACGAACAGGTCTGGCATCTCGACCTCGACCTCCAGGTGCTGCGGGAGCTGATGGTGGAGCTCGGCGAGCACGAGCCGCGCCGGCACGAGATCCTGCACGCCCTCGACCGTGCGATGGACGCCCTCGACCTCGACGACATCTCCGGCTCGGCGGCCGCCGTCCGTGAGGTGCTCAGGCCCGTCCTGGCCAGGCCCGCGCACGCCAGCGCCCACATCGTCTCCGGAGTCGGCCACGCGCACATCGACTCCGCCTGGCTGTGGCCGATCCGGGAGACCAAGCGCAAGACGTCCCGCACCTTCTCCAACGTCACCTCGCTCGCCGACGAGTACGAGGAGTTCGTCTTCGCCTGCTCGCAGGCCCAGCAGTACGAGTGGGTGCGCGACAACTACCCGCGGGTGTGGGCGCGGATCCAGGAGGCGGTGAAGAAGGGCCAGTGGGCGCCGGTCGGCGGCATGTGGGTCGAGGCCGACGGCAACCTGCCCGGCGGCGAGGCCCTCGCCCGGCAGCTCGTCCACGGCAAGCGGTTCTTCATGGAGCACTTCGGCATCGAGACCAAGGGCGTCTGGCTGCCGGACTCCTTCGGTTACACCGCGGCCTACCCGCAGCTCGCCAAGCTCGCCGGCAACGAGTGGTTCCTGACCCAGAAGATCTCCTGGAACCAGACGAACAAGTTCCCGCACCACACCTTCTGGTGGGAGGGCATCGACGGCACCCGCATCTTCACCCACTTCCCGCCCGTCGACACCTACAACGCCCGCTTCAGCGGCGCGGAGATGGCCCACGCGGTGCGCAACTACCAGGAGAAGGGCGGCGCCACCCGCTCGCTGGCGCCCTTCGGCTGGGGCGACGGCGGTGGCGGTCCCACCCGCGAGATCATGGAGCGGGCGCGGCGTCTGAAGGACCTGGAGGGTTCCCCGAAGGTCGTCGTCGAGCACCCCGACGCCTTCTTCAAGGCCGCCCGCGAGGAGTACCCGGACGCCCCCGTCTGGGCCGGCGAGCTCTACCTGGAACTGCACCGTGCCACGTACACCTCCCAGGCCCGCACCAAGCAGGGCAACCGGCGGTCCGAGCACCGGCTGCGCGAGGCCGAGCTCTGGGCGACGACGGCGGCCCTGCACGCGCCCGGTTACGTCTACCCGTACGCGAAGCTGGACCGGCTGTGGAAGACGGTGCTGCTCCACCAGTTCCACGACATCCTGCCGGGTTCGTCGATCGCCTGGGTGCACCGGGAGGCGGAGGCGGAGTACGCACGGGTGGCCGGGGAGCTGGAGGAGCTGACGGCCGACGCGGTCGCGGCGCTGGGGCCCGGCGCCACCCGTGTCTTCAACACGAGCCCCTACGACCGCGCCGAAGTGCTCCGTACGGCCGAAGGCGCACCCGCGTACGTGGTGGTCCCGGCGGGCGGCAGCGCGCCCCTCACCGCCGCCGAGCCCCCCAAGCCCGTGGTGGCCGGCGGCCGCGTCCTCGACAACGGCCTGGTCCGCGTCGAGGTGGCCGAGGACGGGACGCTGTCCTCCGTCCGCGACCTGCGTGCGGACCGCGAAGTCCTCGCCGGCCGGGGCAATTTGCTCCGGTTGCACACCGACCTGCCCAACCGCTGGGACGCCTGGGACATCGACAAGCACTACAAGAAGCGGTACACGGACCTGTTGGAAGCGGACTCCGTGACGGTGGTCGAGGAGGATCCGCTCGTCGGCGCGATCCGGGTCGAGCGGAGCTTCGGCCGGGGTTCGAGGATCACCCAGACGATCACCGTCCGCGCGGGCAGCCCCCGTGTCGACTTCGAGACCGAGATCGACTGGCACGAGGCCGAGAAGATCCTCAAGGCGGGCTTCCCGGTGGACATCCGGGCACCGCACTCCTCGGCGGAGATCCAGTTCGGCCACGTCCAGCGGCCCACCCACACCAACACCAGCTGGGAGGCGGCCCGCTTCGAGGTCTCCGGGCACCGCTGGGTGCACATCGGTGAACCCGGGTACGGCGTCGCGGTCATCAACGACTCGACGTACGGGCACGACGTCTCCCGCACGGTCCGCGAGGACGGCGGCACGACGACCACGGTCCGCCTCAGCCTGGTGCGCGCCCCGCGCGTCCCGGACCCCGGGGCCGACCAGGGCAGGCACAGCTTCACCTACTCGCTGCTTCCCGGGGCGGGCATCGAGGACGCCGTGGCCGAGGGCTACGCGCTCAACCTGCCGCTGCGCGTGGCGGATGCGGCGGGTGCGCCGGAACCGGTCATCTCGGTGGACGGCGAGGGCGTGACCGTCGAGGCGGTCAAGCTCGCCGACGACGAGTCCGGTGACGTCGTGGTGCGGCTGTACGAGTCCCGGGGCGGCCGGGCCGCCGGCACCCTGCGCACGGGTTTCCCGCTCGGGGAAGCGCAGGTCACCGATCTTCTGGAGCGCCCGCTCGGGCAGGTGGACAGCGACGGGAACGGCTTTGTCCCGGTCCGGCTGCGGCCCTTCGAGATCCTGACGCTCCGTCTGAAGAGGGCCGGCGCCCGCCGGTAGAGACGGTCACGGGGCGGGCTCCAGGCTCAAGCCCGGAGCCCGCCCCGCACCGAAGGCTGGGTCGGGCCACTTACCGGGAGGGCGGGGGTGCCCGGTTCGCCGGGCGCCCCCGCCCCCGCACTCAGCCGGTGAACCCGGCGGTGATGGAGGTGAACTGCCAGTTGTTCTGGCTGATGCCCGAGCAGTTGCTCACCACGCCGCCGCCCGCGCACGGCCGGTCGCGGTTGACCGCCCAGAAGGCCAGCCGGGCGATGTGGTGGGAGTTCGCCCAGTCACGGATCTGGGTCCAGATCGCCGGGGTGGTGTTCTCCTGCTGGTCGGACAGTCCGTTCATGCCGGAGATGCCTATGTGGGAGTAGGCCGTGGCGTCGTCCCAGCCGAAGGTCGACTTCAGCTTGGCCTTCAGGCCTTCGGCCGCGTTCACCGTATTGCCGTACATGTCCGAGCCGCCGCCGAAGTCGAACGGCATGATGGTGAACACGTCGATGTTGGCGCCGAGCGACTGGGCCTGCTCGATGAGCCGGTTGCCGTAGTAGGTCGGGCCGGTCGTCGAGGTGCCGAAGGTGACGATGGTCTTCAGGCCGGGGTTGTTGGCCTTGACCGTCTTCAGGGCGGTCAGGATCTTCGCCTGCACGGCCTCGTTCTCGAACTCGTCCGTGTTCTCGATGTCCATGTCGATCGCCTTCAGGGAGTAGGCGTCGATGACCTTCTGCAGAGCTCCGGCGAGCGCGCTCGCGGAGGAGCAGTTGGCACCGAGCTTGCTGCCCTGCCAGCCGCCGAACGACGGGACGATGTCGCCACCCGCGGAGCGGATCTGGTTGATGGCGCTCTGGTCGACGCCGCCGGTCAGCGCACGGCTGCCGTCCCAGGCGGGGGTGCAGCCTCCGGAGTCGAGCACGAAGGCCATCGTGAACCACTTGATGCCGGTCGCGCTCATCACCGTGCTCGGGCTCGGGGGATCGCCCCAGCCCTCGTACAGGTACGGCGCCGCCTGCTTGAAGCCGGTGCCGCCGCCGCTGCCCGCGTCCGTCGTGACCGACACGGAGTTGGAGGCCGCGGAGGTGTTCCCGGCCGCGTCCCTGGCCTTCACGGTGAAGGTGTAGCCCGTGCTGGGCGACAGCCCGCTGACCGTCGCGGACGTACCGGAGACGCTCAGCACCTGACTGAAGCCGCTGTAGATGTCGTACGCGGTCACACCGACGTTGTCCGTCGAGGCGTTCCACTTCAGCGACACGCTCGAGGAGGTCTTGCCGGTGGAGGTCAGGCCGCTCGGCGCGGTCGGCGCCTGGGTGTCGGAGCCGCCACCGCCGCCGGGTCCGTCCAGGCTGATGTCGTCGGCGTAGTACGTGCCCTGCGCGTACCAGCCGTGCACGTAGATCGTGGCGCTGGTCTGCGAGGCGCCGGTCGTGAAGGAGACGGTGAGCTGGCTGTACGCCGACGGGGACGTCGTCCAGGTCGAGGCGCCGCCGTTCACGCCGAGGTAGACGTAGCTGCCGCGGACCCAGCCGCTCAGGCTGTACGTCGTGTTCGGCTGGACCGAGACGGTCTGGGTGCACTGTGCGTTGTCGCTCGAACTCGGCGCGCCCGAAAGGGCCTTGGACCCGCCGTGCACGGGGCTGGAGACCACCGAGCCCAGATTGCCCGTGCAGGACCAGGGCGAGAGGCTGCCCGATTCGAAGCCGGGGTTGGAGAGGATGTTGGCCGCCTGGGCGGTCCCGGGGAGGGCGACCGCCCCGGCCAGCGCCAGGGCAGCGGAGCCGACGAGGGCGAAGAAGGCGCGTCTGGAGCGTCTGAGAAGTGTGCGCACGCGATCTCCCTGAGGGGGAAGGGGGGTTCGGGAGTGCAGAGAAGTGCTGAAGGGTGCACAACCAAGTTGGTATGGACCAATCCAAGTGTCAAGGCTTGGGCGCGGATTGGTCCATACCTCAGGCGGACCGCGCCCGACGGGCGCGCGAGGGGCGAGATCGTGCGGCGCTCCGGAAACAGGGGCGCGACGAGCCGCGATCCGGCCGCAGCCGGTGAACGTCCTACAGAGGCAGGGCCTCCGCCGCGGTGACGCCGACCGTGTCGACCGGCGCCGCCGCCGGCAGCACGGGAGCCTGCTCCGGCTCCTCCGTCCGTTGCTGGGGCAGTGTGACGGGGCGGACCGGCCGCGGCCCCGACACCACGGCGTAGTCCGTGCCCAGGAACGGCGGCACCACCTCGCCCGGGTCTTCGCCGAGGGCCAACTGCACTGCGGCCCAAGGGGCGTTGATGCCGCACAGCGAGAGCTGGTGCAGTCCGCCCGCCGGGCGCGTGTTGACATCGAGAAGCACGGGCTCGTCGCCGTACATCCGGAACTGGATGTTGGAGAGATGGTGCAGCCCGAAGCCCTCCGCCAGGCGCCGCGCCGGTGCCAGCCACTGCTCGTGCAGGGTGAAGCCCCGGCGGCGGCCGTTCTTGGTGCGGCCCACCGCCATGCGGATGCGGTTGTCGGGGCCGGTCAGGCAGTCGACCGACACCTCCGGCTCGTCCAGACGCGGCATCACCAGCCAGTCGACGGGCTCCTCGGCCTCGCGTACCGCCTGGACGACGAGGTCCAGCGGCACATAGGCGCTCGGGAAGCCGCTGAGATGCGCCAGCGAGAAGGGGGTGCGCGTGATGACGCGGAATCCCACGCCCCCCGCACCCGCCGCCGGCTTGAAGCACGCCCGGTGCCCGCCGACCTCGAGCTCCTCGACCGCGGCGAGGAGCTCGTCCTCGTTCGTGACCCGCCACCACGGAGGAACCGGGACCCCTATCGACTGCGCGGCCTGGTACGCCGTCGCCTTGTCGTGGAAGACCGCCATCGCCTCGGTGGGCGGCGCCAGCAGAGCCGTACCGGCGGCCTGGAACTCGGCACGGTGCCCGACGATCGCCTCCTGGTGCAGGCGGGGCACGAACACATCGATGGCGCGGCGGGTGCACTGGTCGAGGGCGTACTCGACATAGGCCGCCGGGGACAGCCCCTCCGGCTCCAGGTCGGCGGTGTCCGCCGCGGCCAGGACGGGCGAGTCGGGGTCGCCGTGCGTGGCATGGATCTCGACGGCTCGATCGCTGGGGTTTCTCCGCAGCTGATCCATGAAGAACACGTTCTCCGCGTACGTGCGGTTGAGCCAGACGCGTACGCGAGAGACCATGCAGGCCACCTTTCACGGTTCGCGGGCACGGCGGAGCAGGCCGTGCCCGGCCAGGGGAGGGGGAAGGCACATCAAACCGCCGTACGCGGAGTGGCGTTCGTGGCGGATGTGTTGAGGCCGATCATAGGCCCATTCGGGCCCGTCACTGCTACGCGAGTGTTACCGATTTTCCCCGGCCCTTGATCCACGGGCGGGAGTGGTCCTCCGCAGCTCGTGCGCGGGCGGTGCCGGCTCATTCGTGAGCGGTCGCGCGCCTGCCGCGGGTCGCCCTTGTCCGCAGGTGGACCGATGTGCTCTTGTGTTCCCATTCGGTTCTGGAAAGGGGCGACGGTGGAGTCGACGGACGGCCGTGGACAGCTGCTCGCCATCAGCGACCTTCACATCGCGTACCCCGAGAACCGCGCCCTGGTCGAGCAGATGCGCTCCACCTCGGACGACGACTGGCTGCTGGTCGCGGGCGACGTGGCCGAGACCGTCGCCGACATCCGGTGGGCCCTGGAACTGCTGGCGGGCCGCTTCCGCCGGGTGATCTGGGCGCCCGGCAACCACGAACTGTGGACGCACCAGAAGGACCCCGTCACCCTGCGCGGCGTCGAGCGGTACGAGCACTTGATCGCCGTGTGCCGGGAACTGGGCGTGACGACACCCGAGGACCCCTACCCGGTCTGGGAGGGACCCGGCGGGCCCGTGGCCGTCGCACCACTCTTCCTGCTCTACGACTACTCGTTCCTGCCCCAGGGCTGCACGACCAAGGAGCAGGGGCTCGAGTACGCGCACGGCACCGGGATCGTGTGTACCGACGAGTACCTGCTGCACCCCGCTCCCCACCCGAGCCGTGAGGCGTGGTGCCGCGCGCGGGTCGCCTGGACCGAGCGCAGACTGGAGGAGATCCCCGGCGACCTTCCGACGGTGCTGGTGAACCACTACCCGCTGGACCGCCACCCCACGGACGTGCTGCGTTATCCCGAGTTCGCCATGTGGTGCGGCACCGAGCTGACCACCGACTGGCACCGCCGCTTTCGGGTGGCGTGCATGGTCTACGGGCATCTGCACATTCCGCGGACCACCTACTACGAGGGGGTCCGCTTCGAAGAGGTGTCGGTCGGCTACCCGCGCGAGTGGGGCCCGCGCCCGGGGCCGCCGGGAAGACTGCGCCGCATTCTGCCGATGGAGGTCCAAGCCGGTGTTCGAGGAACTGCTCCCGGGGTCGGTCGCGGTGGTGGAGGCGGACGGTGACGCCGTCGCCGGCGGCGCGTTCCTCTACCCCGAGGAGGAGGCGGTCGTCGCGCGCGCGGTCGACAAGCGGCGCCGTGAGTTCGCGGCCGTAAGGGTCTGCGCCCGGCAGGCCATGGAGAAGCTCGGCGTACCACCCGGGCCCGTCCTACCCGGCAAGCGCGGCGCACCGCTCTGGCCCGACGGGCTGATCGGCAGCATGACGCACTGCGACGGCTACTGCGCCGCCGCGCTGGCCCGGACGGCGGACCTGGTCTCGCTCGGCATCGACGCCGAACCGCACGACCGGCTGCCGGACGGTGTCCTGGACGTGACAGCCGTGCCCGCGGAGCGTGAGCGGCTGCAGGACCTCGCCCGCAGCCACCCGTCCGTCCACTGGGACCGGCTGCTGTTCAGCGCCAAGGAATCCGTCTACAAGGCGTGGTTCCCCCTGACCGGGAAGTGGCTCGACTTCCTCGAGGCCGACATCACGATCGACCCCGGCCGCGCGTCCGGCGCCTCGGGCGGCTTCCGGGCGCGGCTGCTCGTCCCGGGACCGCTGGTCGAGGGCCGCCGTATCGAGGCCTTCGACGGCCGCTGGACCACCCGGCGGGGGCTGGTCGCCACGGCCGTCGTCGTGCCCCACGCCTGAGTCACCGGGGACCCCGGTCCCCGAGCAGCCGGAAGAACTCCTCCTCCGTGCCGGTGAGTCCGGCCTCCGCGAGGGCCCGGTCCGCCTCGGCCAGGGCGGCGGTCGGGACCATGGGTGGTCGGCGCGGATCGGGCGGTCCGTCGAAGGCGGCTCGTACGGTGTGGAGGAGGCGCAGATAGGCCTGCACGGCGGCGCGTTCACGGTCGGTCAGTACGGCGGTCGGCATCGGTCGGCTCTCCCCGGGTCGGCCGTGCGACACAGGTCGCGCGGCGGTACGTGCACGGCACTCGCCGCCGGTGTGCGGACGGTTCCGCCGCGCGCACCGGATGGCGCATCTCCAGCTTGCCGTCTGCCACTGACAATCCCGCTTTCCTGACGAGGGTTCGCCCGGTCAGCGGAGGCGAGGCCGGGCGTGCGTGGCGCGCCCCGTCCGCCTGCGCGATGAGGTGCCGGGCACTGATCAGGGCCAGGACGCGGGGAGTTGCCGACCGGGGGCATGCCCACGACGCCTACCCGGAACGAGCGTGGCAGCGCGGTACCGGCGCGGTGCGTAACGGGTGGCCGGGTTTCGCCCGGCCGTAGCCGGGGTCCTCACCGCCCTTGGCGGCGCCGCTCGGTTGAGGACTGCGGAGAACTGGCTACTGTGTCGTTCTGCACCTTCCAGGGTCCGTGCCGACGGGCCCGCAGCCGCCGCGGGTGAGCGCCGGGCGGTTTCCGGAGCGACGTCGAGAAGGGGGAGCAACGACGTGAGGACCAGGCGCGAGAAAAGGATGAAGGAGCTCAGCACCGCGCTCCTGACCCGTTTGGCCCAGGCCGTGCCGCGCGACGACGAGGAGATGTTCACGGAGCTGGGCAGAGTCCTCACCGACCTGCGGGGGCGCCCCGTGGTGCTGAAGCGGACCACCTTCCCACCCGGGACCGCGAGCGGCCTGTGGCTGGACCTCGAGGACATGGATGTCATCGCTGTCCGCGACGACACGACCAACAGCGAGCACGAGCACGTGATCCTCGGCCACGAGATCTGGCACATGTTCGAAGGGCACTGCGGTGCCCACAGCCCGGCGGGCCGTGCCGCCGCGCGGGCGCACGCGGCCCACGACGGTGTCGTCGACGACGTCGTCAAGCAGCTCCTCGTCGCCCGGGACGCGAAGCTCGACGGCCTCGGTGCGCCCGGGCTCGGCTACGCGGCCCGTACCCGCTTCGACGAGAAGCACGAAGCGGAAGCCGAGATGTTCGGGCTGCGGCTGGGCACCGATCTGCGGATCTTCCGCAGGACTCACTGGCGTGCCGACGTGGGGCAGGTGGCCGCACGTATCGAGGACTCGCTGGGCAGAGGTCTCTGAGGCGGGGCCGTGGACGGTTGGTTCTACTACCTGACGGCGCTGATCCTCTGGAGCGGCATGGCCATCAGGATTCCCAGACTGCTGCACCGGCGGCGTGATCCCGCGCTGGTCTCGCTGTGCGCGGTCGTCCTCGTGGCCGGGATCTCCTTCACCCTGTCGGCCCCCGCCAGCGTGGCCGCCGTCAACCGTCTGACCGGCATCCCGAACGTTGCCGCACCGCTCGTGTACACGGTGGTGACCGCGTTCAGCGCCGCCTGTCTCGTCGTGATCGTCTACTGGCGAGGCGGGGACCCGGGACACGTCCGCCGTGTCGTCCGTAGCTGGCTGATCGCCTATGCCGCCGTGATCGTGACGTTGTGGGTGCTCTTCGCGCTGGGTGACGCGCCGGTCGAACGCCGAACCGACCTGGATACCTATTACGCCGGCACCCCGTTCATCGGCGAGATGATCGCTCTGTACCTGGTGGCCCACTTGGTGGCGGCCTTCACCGCCACGACGCTGTGCTGGCGGTGGTCCCGGAAGGTCGCCGGCTGGACGCACAAGGGCCTCGTCGTCCTCGTATGGGGCTGGCTGCTCAACGGCATCTTCGGTGCGGTCAAGATGGCCGCCGTCATGGGCCGTTGGACGGGGCACCACTGGGACGCACTCAGCACCGACCTCGCACCGGGCGCGGCCGCCGTCGCCGCGGCCCTCGTCACCGTCGGATACGCACTGCCGCTCATCGGACCGCGCCTCGACACCCTCGTCACCTACGCCCGGCTCGGCCCGCTGTTCAAGCTCCTGGTCGACCCCGCCGACAGACGGTACTGGGTGCCGCTGTCCTGGAGGTCGAAGGCCGACATCGACCTGCGTCTCACCCAGCGGGAGACCGGTATCCGCGACGGCATCACCCGCCTGGGACCCCGTCTCGACGACCGTGTCCGCGCGCAGGCCCGCGACAGAGCGATCTCCGACGGTGCGAGCACCCCGGAGGCCGAGGCCATCGGTGCCGCTGCCATGGTGGTGATCGCCGCGCGGGCCGGAAGGCCGAGGACCGTCGCCCCTCGCGATCAAATCCTCACCGCGCTCGACGGCAACCTGAGCGACCTCGTCCGCGTCTCCCGAGCCGTCCACACCAGCATCGTCGCCGACGTAGTGCGCGCAGACCGAAGGCCGGAGAACCAGCAGACATGAACTTGTGCGTTCCGGCAGCCCTCTGGCCGAGCTCGCCGTACCGGACCGTCGCGCGGTGAAGGCCAATCTGGGCTTCTACGTCGCCGGGGGGTTGCTGTTACTAGCCTGCCTACTCAAACTGCCCGGACTCGTCCGCGCCCGCGGCCGGGACTGGCTGCTGTCCTCGATCTGCGCCCTGCTCCTGGTCGGAGCGGGTGTCCTGTTCACCTCCGCCCCCCGGACGATCATCCTGGTCAACAGGGCCACGGGCGTGTCGAACTTCTCTGCCCCCCTGGTCTACTGCGCGCTCACCGGGTTCTCCGCGGCCTCCGTCGTGCTCGTCCTCAACTGGCGCGGGGGCCCGGACAAGGAACACACGCGACGGCTGTCGCGGCGGATCATCGCGCTGTACCTGCTCGTCTGGATCCTGATCGTCACGCTGTACGCGCTCGGTGACGCCTCGGTGGAGCGCCGTACCGACTTCGACGTGTACTACGCGGGAACGCCTTTCATCCGCGAGATGATCCTGCTCTACCTCCTCGCCCACGGCTTGGCGTCGTTCGTCTGCAGCCGCCTGTGCTGGCGCTGGTCGCGCGATGTGCACGGCACCATGCGGATCGGACTGCGTGCCCTGGCACTGGGCTACCTGATGCACTACGTCGGCTACGACGCGGCCAAACTCGTGGCCATCGGGGCCCGTTGGACGGGGCACGACTGGGGCTTCCTGGCCACCGGCGTCGCGCCCAGCATGGGCCAGCCCAGTGCGCTGCTCGTCGCCGTCGGCTTCATCCTTCCGCTCGTCGGGCGCAGCAGTGAGGACGCCATCCGGTTCTGGCAACTGGGCCCCCTCGTCAGGACCGTCAGCCGTGTCCACGGCGCACCCAGCTTCCAACTGCTGCCGCTGCCCTGGTGGAATCCCAAGTTCAGACTGCGACTGACCCAGCGTCAGACCTTCATCTCGGACCGCATCGTCGTGTGCCGCGGCCACTTCGACCCCCGGATATGGAGCGAGGCGCACGCGGCCGCCCTCGCCCAGGGCGCCGGCCACGAGCACGCGGGCGTCATCGCGGAAGCCGCGATGATCGCCGCGGCGGCCGACGCATACGGCACCGCCGGCGGCGAGCCCCCGGGTGACCGGGCGGACCCCGGCGGGCAGGGTCCTTCACCCACGATCAGCGACCTGGCCCAACTCTCCCGTGCTCTGCGGACCCGGGTCGTCAGGGACATACGCCGCCGTCACCGGCTCGGCTCCGAAGGCGCGGCGACGTGAGGCGCGCCGAGCGGCGCGGGGCGCGAGCAAGCACCCGGAGGGTCAGTCCTTCCGGTCGAGCCGCGCCGCGGCAGCGGCGGCTCTCCGTTCGGCCTCGGTCAGCGGAGGTCCGTCAAGGGGCTGCATCTTGCGGCCGAGATACACCATGGCGAGCATGTCCGGCATGAGCAGCCGGGCCGGTGGCGCCTCCATGCTCATCACGTCCAGAAGCACCCGCAGGGCGCGCGGGTTTCGCGATCCGGCATCGACGGCCCTGTCGACGAAGGCGGCCAGGGTCCTTTCGACCCAGGTGGGGGGCTGTTCGGCGGCGTCCGGGTAGAAGACGTCCTGGCCCACCGCCAGACTCCAGGCGCCTTCGACCGGGCGGGCCGCGGCCTTCTGGATGCGCCGGGCCGTGCCTGGCGCGCCGATGCCCTGGCGGCCCAGAACACGGCGCATGGCGATGACGCTCTGCGCGGACGCGCTCAATCCGTGCCCGTAGACGGGGTTGTAGCCGGCCACTGCATCGCCGAGAACGACGAAGCCATCGGGCCAGCGGGCGGACTTCTCGTAATAGCGCCGTTTGTTGGCGGTGCTGCGGGTGGTGACTACATCCGTCTCGGGTTCGGCGCCCGCGAGCAGATCGCCGATGACGGGGTGGGGCAGCGTCCGGGCGAAGGGAAGGAAGGCGTCGTTGTCGGCCGTGGGTTGTCCGCCGCGCGTCCCGGCGAGCGTCACGAGCCAGCGGCCCCCCTCGATCGGGGTGATGATGCCGCCCCTGCCGGGGGCCTGCCGCGGGTCGGCCTGGACGTTGACGATGGGGAATCCGCCGGCGGCGGTTCCGGGCGCTCGGTAGATCCGGCTGGCGTAGGCGACGCCGGCGTCCACCTTGCGCTCGAGGACCGGCGGAAGCCCCAGTTCCCCCAACCAGACGGGAGCGCGGCTGGACCGCCCGCTCGCGTCGACGACCAGGTCGGCCGTGAGGGAACCGGAGGAGTGCGCCGATCGCGTGCCCACACCGGTCACCCGCTCACCGCTTCCCTCCAGGCCGAGCAGCTCGGTCTGTGCCATCAGGGTGATGCGCGGATCCTCCAGCACCCGTGCGCGCACCACGGCGTCCAACAGGTCACGGCTGCACAGGAGGTTGACATGACGGCTGTGGGCGAACCGGCGGAACCACTGGCCCGAGGGTGCTTTGGACACCAGATCGGTCATGATCCGGGCCTTCCAGGCGCCACGGGCGACAAGCTGGTCGATGACACCGGGCAACAGGTCGTCGAGGGCTTTCACGCCACCGGACCACAGCACATGGGCATGGCGGGCCTGCGGCAGGCCCTTGCGCGGTTGGGGACCTTCGGGAAGCAGATCCCGTTCGATGACGGTGACATCGGCGTGTTCGGCGAGCACCGAGGCGGCGAGCATGCCCGTCATGCCCCCGCCGATGACGACCGCGACGCGGCGGGGGGCGGCTCCTTCAGACATGGTCGGGCACACTTTCTGTTGCGGGGAGGGAACAGCCACGGCATCGCTGCCGGGGACGTCACGGCGTGGGGCTTCGGTTCGGGGTCCTTACAGGAGGAGCTGTGACGTCTCGTCCACGAGCTGCCGGAGGACGGGCAGGTAGGTGTCGTCGCCGCCGAGAGCGTTGAGCATCCGATGCGCCTCGCCGCGGAACTCATTGATGTCCTTCTCGTAGCGGGTCAGGACGGAGGGGGCGAGGAGGACGTCGGTCAGGTCCGATCGTGACTTCACGGACGTACGTGCGGCCGAGCGCAGGTCCAGGATCCGCGTTCGGCCGGCCGGCGACGCCTCCTCGAGGGCACACACCAGCAAATAGGTCACCGTACCGTTCGTCAGGTCCTCGTTCCGGTCGGAGGTGATGTCCTCCTGGTCGTTGAAGAGTTGCCAGAGGACACCGAAGACATAACCGAACTCCCGCCAGAGGTCCGTCCGTTCGTCTCCCGCCCCGGACAGTACGGCGGCCATGGCGGTGATCATGCCGAACGGGGCGCCGGACTTTCCCCGGTACGCCGCGAGGACCGAACTCCGGCTCGTCTGCTCCCTGCCCGCCCGCATGTTGCCGAGTTGCCCCTCGGCCGCCGCTATCCCGCAGTCCAGGATCTCGGCCGTCAGGGCACCGCGGACCGGCTGTGGGACACGCGGGGAGTGGACGGCCCTGAGGGGGAGCACATGCCCAGTGACGACGGCTGCCGGCAGTGCCTCGTCGACGCCTAGTCCGGCGGGCAGGCCGACGCGGTGGCCGTCCGTCAGGTCGTCCAGGTAGCAGTCCGATGTCCACCACAGCACATGTGTGGCCGACAGGGGCAGGGTCGGAGCGGGGGAACCGGTCTCGGCGCCGTGCACCAAGAGGGGAAGCACTGATAGCGGGTACTTCATCGGCTGGTGCCGCAGGAGTCCACGGACCGCATGTCGGACCGAATCCGACGAGCTGCCCAACAGGGCGAGAGTGGCCTCCAACTCCGCCTCGGTGTCTGCGGAGAACTCGCGGTGCAGTTCCAGGTACGTCTTCACGCGCCACCCCCATGTGCCTGCGGTCGGATCGTCTTCCACCCTTCGGGAGAGTGGGCCGTCGCGACGGATTCGACGACCGGGTCGTCCGCACGTCGTCTCATCGAAGCCGTTCCCCGGCCTGCCCCCGCACTGCCGCGACGACCGGTGACCGGCGCAGGGCCATGGACATCCGCACGAGGTCCCGGGAGTTCTCGTGAGCGGTGGCGGGCTCGGTGTTTACCACCGTCGCCCTGATGACTCTGCCCTCAGGGTCGGCGGCCCTGGCCAGCAGAGCCGCAGTCACCATCGCCGCGTCCGCCTCCGCCCGCGCGTGGACGGGGTCCGAGCCCGCCGCCACAGCCGCGTCATAGGTCCGTGTGCGCACTTCCGAGTCGAAGTAGGGATACAGTGTGAGCATTCCGTCGTGAATGTCGGACTCTCGCTGTGTGACCTGTAGCTGGGCCGACGACCACCAGGAAATGCGCACGTCACCGCCGACATGCGCGGACACCGGTCTCAGCTCCCGCCACAGGGGTCCGAGGCGGCGGTAGGTCGCCCAGGTGATCCAGCTGTCGCCGACGCGCCGGCAGGCCAGCGGGAGACAGAAGCCGATAGCGCTGACCTGCGCCCCCACGGAGGCCAGCACGGGAGCGGCATAGGTGCTCAGGTCGTCGAGGTTCCCGCCGTTCCAGCGCGCGATCACGGCCGTGAACTTCACGCCGAGGTAGGCCAGGTTGAACAGATAGCCGGTCACGATGATCAGCAGCCCTGCACGCAGCAAGCCGCGCACCTGGAGGGCCCAACGCCAGCACATGAGGTTCATCGCGAAGGCCGCGATGGTCATCGCTGCGAGGTAGAGCACGATCAGCTCGCGGATGAACGGGGTGTCGGCGTAGTAGGTGTCGAAGTCCCGGAGCCGCTCCACCGGAGCGTCACCCAGTGCGAACAGGACGCCCAGGGCGACGATGACGACCGCATAGCCGGTGATGATGCGGCGGTTGATGCGGCGGGTCACCGCTGGCGGCCCGCCCCGCCAGTTGACGACGACTACGAGGCTTGCGGCGCTGAACGCGCTGAGCAGGCCGTAGACCAGCGGAGCAGATATGTTGGTTACGCCCGTGAAGTCGTTGACCTCGGCGATCGTCGGCGGCGCGGCGAAGAGGAAGACCAGCGCCGTCAGCGCGAGCAGAGCGCATACGGATCGCATCAGCGGGTCGCGCCAGGAGCGGATCAGCGCTGGTGCCTTGAAGGCGAAGGCGAGCGCCATCGCGGCGGCAGGTATGTAGTAGCTCGAACCGTCCATCGTGTCGCTGTCCGGGTCGCTCAGCAGTCCTGCGGCCCGCGATAACCCAGCGAGGCCTCGAGGCGCCCCGCCAGATCGTCCCGTTTGACCGGCCCGCGCAGCGACGAACCGGCCAACCAGGTACGGCACTTGCTGGCCAGCAGCAGCCCGAAGCTCTCGGCGTCCTTCTCGTCGGCGAGGTCGAAGTGCGTACGGGCCGCGACCTTGCGGACGGCCGCCTCCAGATCGGCGGTGTCACTGAGTAGACGCGCCGCCACCGCGGCGCCCTCGACATGGTGGCCGTGGTGCCCGGCGTTCATGTGCCACAGCTCGTGGCCGAGGATCACCAACTGGTGGTCCGGGACGGTGCGTTCCTCGACGACGACGAGGTCCTGGTCGGCCATGTCGAGCCAGAGCCCGCTCGCCGTACCGGGCGGGAAGGCGGCCGTGCGGAACTGGACGGGACGGCCGCGGCGTCTGCTCATCCCGTCGCACAGCGCGGCGTAGAGGTCGGCGGGATCCGCCGGTGCCGGGAGCGACAGCTCCGCGACCAGGTCGCCGCACAGGCGGCGCATTTCCTTTCCGATGCCCACGGTTCTCCCCCGGATCAGGACTCGGGCCGCTTGACGCTCTCCAGGAGCATGTCCAGCCACTCCGCGACCTTGTCGCGGTGCTGGTCGGTGGGCAGCTGGGCCGCCCGCCAGGCGATGCCCCGGACACCGTGGTCCTGCAACAGTCGCTGCAGCGGGTCCTCGGCGGCGTGCGCCGCCTCGCGCTCGCGGTCGGCGACCCGCTGGAGGAGCTCCTGCTCCGAGCGCTGGAGGGCGTTCGCGAGCGCCTCGGGGTCCTCGGCCGTGAGGAACCCGGCATGCACCTTGAAGAAGCGCTGAATGGCGTCGCAATGCTCCATGGTAGGGCGTCGGTCGCCGTTGATGAGGGCACCCGCCTGCTGGCGCGACATACCCGCGCCGTCGGCGATCTCCTGCTGGGTGTGTCTGCGTCCGTTGGGTTTGAGCCGGGTACGGCGCAGCAGGTCGAGCCGCTGCAGGAAGCGCGTCTGAAGATCGGGCTCCCCGGCGGGCACCCCGTTCATCAGGGCCTTGACCACCGGCTCCGGCACGCCCGACTCGACCGACAGGCGCGGGATGTCGAAGATCTCCTCGTGCGGCACGCCCAGCCGGTCGGCGAGGGCGGCGACACGGGCCACGACGGCCGGCAGCAGACCCGTCGCCGTGGCGCCCGGAACCTCGAAGCCATCCGTCACGGACAGGTCTCCTACGTCTCTCTCACAAAGTTCACATGGTCATCCGGAACCATCCGGAGATTAGCCGTTTCCTCGAACTCACATCCAGGTCTCGCCACGATTGTGGCGAGATTCGGCCGTCAACGGCCACGGAATGCCACGATAGTTGACACCGTGCGAGCGGAGCAGCAGGATCAGGGCGCCGCGTGAAGGCCGCAAGGGCAAGAGGGGTGACCTCCCGATGGCGTTTCAGGCAGGAGGGCAGCGGTCGCATCCGCGGCCCGTCCCCGAGAGTCCGGAAGCACGGGCGTATCTGCAGGACTACGCCACGCTGCTGGAAGCCGTGCCCTTCCCGTCCGTCGTCTTCGACCACCGCTGGGACGTCGTTCTCGCCAACTCCGCCTTCGAGATGCTCTTCCGCTCTGTGGCGTCGCATCCGACGGCGATGCCAGGCGACAACTTCCTGCGCTTCGTGCTGTTCCACCCCGATGCGGCGATGATCCTCGGTGAACACGAGTCGAGTTGGTGCCTGCCGATGCTCGCGCACTTCGCCGCGGCGGTGGAGCGGCACGGCCACGACCACGGGCTGCAGGCCATCCGCCGGGAGATCGCCCAGGACCCGATCATGGACGCCGCCTACCGGCACGGACTGCCGCACTGGATCCGGTCGGTCGGACCCGGCGCCGTCGAGCACGACGGGGCGGTGCGTCCGCTGCTGCACCCGGACCCGCGCTGGGGCACCGACTGCCGGGTGGTGGGGGAGACCCCCAAGACACTTCAGGACATGGGTTACTCGCGGCTCACCCTGGTGCTGCGCGAGGCACCCCGCCCGGCCGCCGTGGTCCCGCGCACGGTGCGCCGCGCGCGGGGCGCGACGGGACACCTCAGCGTGGTGCCCTCGCCGCCGGACTGAGTACCCCGCGCGGTTCGTTCCGCGGCGCCTGAGCCCTCCCGGCTCACTCGCCGCGGTCCGGAGCCCCGGCCCCGTCGGCGTTCAGGTCGCCGACGGCGCCGGGGCTCGTCCTCGCCCCGGGCAGGCCGTCTCCGGTTCAGGGCCCCACGACGAGGACGAGCGGAACGCCGTCGCACGGGATCAGCCGCAGACCCTGCCACGCGTCCTGCCCTCCGCGCTCCAGCACGGCGGCGAAGTCCGGCCCCTTGGTGAGCGAACCGGCCAGATGCGCCGGGTCGGCCGACGCCGCCACCCGGCCGCGCGCGTTGACCAGATGGGCAGGCCGCGGCAGAGCGCGCAGCAGCGGCAGCACGGCCGCCTCGAAGTGCCGCAGATACACGTCGGCCGCCGCCACGCCCGCGAACCTTCCCGCCATCAGCACGGGCGCCGACAGCGTGAGGCTGTACTCGTCGGAGCAGAGGTAGTCCACGTAGGGGCCGGCCACCGCTCGCCGCCCGGTGTCCCGGGGCAGCGCGAACCAGTCCCAGTGGGTGTAGTCCGAGTACGCGGAGTGCGCGGGGTCCAGGTCGAGCAGCAGGGGCTGTACGTCGCCGTTCCCGGCGGTCTGCCACCACTCCAGCCACGCCGGTACATCGTTCAGCAGCCCCGGGGCCGCCACGAAACCCACACCGGACACCAACTCCTCGCACATCAGCCGACGGTGGAGTCCCGGACGCAGTCCCGCCAGGTCCACAGTGGCCGGCCGCCGCCCCTGGCCGGCCACTCGCGAGAGCAAGGCGGCGGTGTCGGCGCGGGTCTCCGCGACGGCGTCGAAGACCGCTTCCAGGGCGGAACGGACGCGTGCCGTCACGTCCGCCTCGGGCACTGCGGCCAGACCGGGGCTCCTGCTCATCGGCACCCTTCCGCGCACGTCGACCGGAAGCCGGCGCGTCACAGGGCGAGACGCAGCGCGATCAGCCGGGCCGTCGATTCCTGGACGCACCGCTCGGCCAGCTCCCTGGCCGAATCGTGGGCCCCATCCTGCACGGCGGAGATTACGGAGCGATGACGGTCCGCCACCTCTTCGCAATAGGTGCCGTCCCCGAGCACGAGGCACAGCAGCGCCCCGATCTCGGTCTGCAGGGCCACCTGCTCACGGGTGAGCCGGGCGGACTGCGCGGCGGCGGCCAGCTCCACATGGAACCGGCCGTAGACTCGGCTGCGTGCCGCCGCGTCCTCGGCCGCGGTGAACTCCTCCAGCGTGCGTCGCAGCGGCTGGAGTTCGTCCGGTTCGGTGCGCTGGGCCGCGAGGCGGGCGGCGAACCCGGAGACGGCCGCCCAGTGGTCGCCCAGGTCCCGCAGCTCCTCCGTGCTCCAGCCGGCCAGGCGCTGTCTGATGCGCTCTTCGGCCGGGTCGGCGGGCAGCGAGACGAAGCTGCCCCCGCCGCGCCCCCGCCGGGTGGTGACCAGGCCCTGCTGCCGCAGCGCCATGAGCGCCTCCCGCAGGGTCACGGTGGACACGCCGAGCTGGGCCGCCAGCTCGCTCTCGCCGGGCAGTTGCTCCCCGTCGGCGAGCAGCCCGAGTTCGATGGCGTCGCCGAGCCGCCGGACGACCGTCTCCACGCGCGCCCGGGTGTCCACCGGAGAGAAGACGGCTCTCCGGGCCCCGCCGCTTCTGTTGTGCTTCACGGCCACCACCTTGTGCGTTGACTCAAGCTTTACCTTAAAGGGGTCTTGAGCTTTGAACTATGACTTCATATCTTTTCGACCAACGAAAGAGTGCACCAGAAAGGTTCCCGCCCATGGAGGGAAACGCGATCCGGCTGCAGGGGCTGCGGAAGGAGTTCGGTGACACCACCGCAGTGGCCGGGGTCGACCTGGAGATAGCCGACGGGGAGTTCTTCTCGATGCTCGGCCCGTCGGGTTCCGGCAAGACCACCGTCCTGCGCATGATCGCCGGCTTCGAGAGTCCCACCTCCGGAACCGTCGAACTGGCCGGACAGGAGGTCACCGGCCTCGCGCCCTTCGAGCGGGACGTGCACACGGTCTTCCAGGACTACGCGCTCTTCCCGCACATGACCGTCGAGCAGAACGTCGCCTACGGCCTCAAGGTCCGCAAGGTGCCCAAGGCCGAGCGGAGCGAGCGGGCCCGCGAGGCGCTCGCCGGGGTGCGCCTCGAAGGGTTCGGCAAACGGCGGCCGGGACAGCTCTCCGGCGGCCAGCGGCAGCGGGTCGCGCTCGCCCGCGCCCTTGTCGGCCGCCCCCGCCTGCTGCTGCTCGACGAACCGCTCGGTGCCCTGGACCTCAAGCTGCGCGAGCAGATGCAGGTCGAACTCAAGGCGCTCCAGCGGGAGGTCGGGATCACCTTCGTGTTCGTCACCCACGACCAGGAGGAGGCCCTGACGATGAGCGACCGCATCGCCGTCTTCAACCAGGGCCGAATCGAGCAGGTCGGCACCCCCGCGGAGATCTACGAGCGCCCCGCGACCGCGTTCGTCGCCTCCTTCGTCGGCACCTCGAACCTGCTCGACGGCGAGGCGGCCGAGCGGGTCGTCGGCACGGCGGGCACGTACAACATCAGGCCCGAGAAGATCCGCGTCCTCAAGGAGTCCGCCACCGCGGACGATCCGGAGCACTCCACCGCCATCGGCACCGTCGCCGAAGTGGTCTACCTGGGAGACACCACCCGGTTCCTGGTCGACCTCGACGCGGGTGGCCGCCTCACCGCGCTCCAGCAGAACCTGGAGACCTCCTCCGAGGACGTCGCCGCCTTCCGCGGCGGACGGGTGCGCCTCACGTGGCACCGCCGGCACACCGTCCAGGTCCCCGACGCCCGCTGACCCCTCACGCCAGGCCCACCCTCACGTATGGAGAACGTCGTGCGTCTCACCCGTACCTTCCAGGTCGCCGCAGCCGTGTCGCTGCTGATCGCGGCCACCGCCTGCGGATCGTCCGGCTCGGGCGGCTCGTCCACCGGTCTCAACCCGCCGGACATGAAGGCGCCGTCCAAACTCGGCAAGACCGAGGGACAGGTCAATCTGATCGCCTGGGCCGGCTATGTCGAGGACGGCTCCAACGACCCCAAGGTCGACTGGGTCAGCGACTTCGAGAAGCAGACCGGCTGCCAGGTCCACTCGAAGGTCGCCGCCAGCTCCGACGAGATGGTCAAGCTGATGAAGACCGGCGAGTACGACGCCGTCTCCGCCTCCGGTGACGCCTCTCTGCGCCTGATCGCCTCCGGTGACGCCGCGCCGGTCAACACCCACCTCGTGCCGAACTACAAGGACGTCTTCGGCGACCTGAAGCTGCAGGCCTGGAACTCCGTCAAGGGCAAGGCGTACGGCATCCCGCACGGCCGCGGCGCCAACCTGCTCATGTACAACACCGACAAGGTCAAGCCCGCGCCGACCTCCTGGTCCGCGGTCTTCGACGACGCGGCGAAGTACAAGGGCCATGTCACCGCGTACGACTCCCCGATCTACATCGCCGACGCGGCGCTGTACCTGAAGGCCACCAAGCCAGAGCTGAAGATCAAGGACCCGTACGCGCTCGACCAGAAGCAGTTCGACGCGGCGGTCGACCTGCTGAAGAAGCAGAACGCGAACGTCGGCGAGTACTGGGGCGACTACCTCAAGGAGATCTCCGCCTTCAAGAGCGGTGACTCCGTGGTCGGCACCACCTGGCAGGTGATCGCCAACCTCGCGCAGGGCGAGGGCGCCAAGGTCAAGGCCTTCGTGCCCAAGGAGGGCTCGACCGGCTGGTCCGACACCTGGATGGTCTCCGCCAAGGCCAAGCACCCCAACTGCGCCTACAAGTGGCTGGACTGGATCATCTCGCCGAAGGTGAACGCCCAGGTCGCCGAGTACTTCGGTGAGGCCCCGTCCAACGCCAAGGCGTGCGACGAGACCAGCGACAAGAGCTTCTGCACCACCTTCCACGCCGCCGACACGGCCTACTGGAAGAACGTCGCCTTCTGGAACACGCCGATCGAGCAGTGCCTCGACGGCCGTACGGACGTCAAGTGCGTGCCGTACGCGAAGTGGGTCCAGGCCTGGACCGAGATCAAGGGCTGAGGACACGACGATGACCGCCACCCTGCCTGCCGCCGGACGGACCCCCGTCCGGCGGCTCGCCGGGCTGCTGCACCGCCGCCCGCGGCTGCGGCTGTCCCTGCTGCTGACCGCCCCCCTGCTGTGGCTGGCCGTGCTCTACCTCGGCTCGCTGTGCGTCCTGTTCGTCTCCGCGTTCTGGACGACGGACTCCTTCACCTCCGAGGTGGTGAAGGTCTGGTCGACGGACAACTTCCAGGAGCTGGTGACGACACCGGTCTTCCGCCAGGTGATCCTGCGCAGCATCGGCGTGGCCCTCGCGGTCACCGTCCTGTGCGCGGTGATCGCCTTCCCGCTGGCCTTCTACACCGCGCGGGTGGCGAAGCCCAGGTGGCGCCCCCTGCTGGTGGTCGCGATCCTCACCCCGCTGTGGGCGAGCTACCTGGTCAAGGTGTACGCCTGGCGGCTGATCCTGTCCGAGGGCGGGCTCGCCGACTGGATGCTGCGCCCGTTCGGCCTCAGCGGGCCCGGGTTCGGCCTCCCGGCGGCGGTCGTCGCGCTCACCTATCTGTGGCTGCCGTACATGATCCTGCCGATCCACACCGCGCTCGAGCAGCTTCCGGTCAACCTGATGGACGCCTCCGCCGACCTGGGGGCGCGGCCCGGCCGCACCTTCCGCTCGGTCGTGCTGCCGATGGTGCTGCCGTCCGTCGCGGCCGGCTCGGTCTTCACCTTCTCGCTCAGCCTCGGCGACTACATCACCGTGCAGATCGTCGGCGGCAAGACCCAGCTGATCGGCAACCTCGTCTACTCCAACATCGAGCTCAACCTGCCCATGGCTGCCGCGCTGGGCACGGTTCCGGTGGTGGTCATCGTGCTGTACCTGCTGGCGATGCGCCGCACGGGCGCACTCAGCAGCCTCTAGAAGAGGTCCCTCGTCATGCAACTGTCCCGCTCCGCGCGCATCGCGCTGCGCATCGCCGCCGGGCTCGGCTTCGCGGTGATCTACGTCCCGTTGGCCCTTGTCCTCGTCAACTCCTTCAACCCCGACCGCAGTGCGAGCTGGCCGCCGCCCGGGTGGACCTTCCACTGGTGGTCGGTGGCCTGGGAGAACGCCGGTGCCCGCAGCGCGCTGTGGGTCTCGGTGAAGACGGGCCTCGGTGCCACGGTGATCGCGCTGGTGCTCGGCACGCTGATCGCGTTCGCTGTGGCCCGGCACCGCTTCTTCGGCCGCGACGTCATCTCGTTCGTGGTCGTGCTGCCGATCGCGCTGCCCGGCATCGTCACCGGCATCGCGCTCAACTCGGCGTTCAGCACGGTCCTCGAGCCGCTCGGGGTCGGTCTCGGCCTGTTCACCGTGGTGATCGGGCACGCCACCTTCTGCATCGTCGTGGTGTTCAACAACGTGGTGGCACGCCTGCGCCGCACCTCGGGCACCTATGAGGAGGCGGCGATGGACCTGGGCGCCGACTCGTTCCGGGCGTTCGTCGACGTCACGTTCCCGCTGGTGCGTTCGGCGCTGTTCGCGGGTGCGCTGCTTGCCTTCGCGCTGTCCTTCGACGAGATCGTGGTGACCACGTTCACGGCCGGACCCGGCATCGAGACCCTGCCGATCTGGATCTTCAACAACATGACCCGGCCGCAGCAGGCACCGGTGGTCAACGTGGTGGCGGCGGTACTCGTCCTGCTGTCGGTGATCCCGATCTACGTCGCCCAGCGGCTGTCGGCGGACACGGCGACGGAGAGCCGGATCTAACGCCCGGCCTTGGGCTTGGGGCCGAACCACGGGGGCGGCCCCGCGACCTTGGAGCGGTTCGCGGCACAATCTCGGTCATGCGGCTCACCCCACGCGAACTCAACCGGGCCACACTCGCCCGTCAACTGCTGCTGCGGCGGGAGTCCCTGACTGCCGCCGACGCGGTCCGTCGTGTCGTGGCGTTGCAGGCGCAGCACCCGGCCTCGCCGTACCTCGCGTTGTGGAACCGGCTCAGCGGTTTCGACCCGGCCGACCTGGACGCCACCTTCACCGGCGGTGAGGTCGTCAAGGCGACCCTGATGCGGATCACGCCGCACGCGGTCCACGTGGACGACTATCCGGTCTTCCGTGCGGCGATGCAGCCCACGCTGTACGCGTCCCGGCTCGGCTACCGTTTCGCGGCGGCGGGGCTCACCCCCGCGGACGCGGGCGAACTGGTACCGGAACTGGTGGAGTTCACTGATCGGCCGCGAACGGCCACCGAGCTGGAGGCCTGGCTCGAGCGGCGGCTGGGCGCCGAGAAGCGGGCCGGAGCCTGGTGGGGACTGCGGTCGTACGCGCCGCTGTGGCACGTCGCGGACGGCGGGCCGTGCGCCTTCGGCGCCCGGCCGTCGTACGTCGCGTCGCGGGCGGCCTTCACGCCCACGGGGCGGCAGACGGATCCGAAGGCCGTGCAGGCCCTCGTCCTGCGGTACCTGGCCGGGTTCGGGCCCGCGTCGGTGGCGGACGTGGCGCAGTTCGCGATGGTGCAGCGGGCCCACGTCCGCGAGGCGCTGCACGCCCTGGACGGCGCTGTGGAGCGGATCCAGGGACCCGGCGGTACGCCCCTGTTCGACATACCCGGCGCTCCGCGCCCGTCCGCGGACACACCCGCCCCACCGCGACTGATGGCCATGTGGGACAGCGTCCTGCTGGCCTACGCCGACCGGGGCCGGGTGATTCCCGAGGACTACCGCCCGCTGGTGACCCGGAGGAACGGCGACGTGCTGCCGACGCTGCTGGTGGACGGCCATGTCGCCGGCGTGTGGCGCCCGGTCGAGGGCGGTATCGAGGCGACGGCCTTCCGTGAACTGTCGCCCGAGGCCTGGGACGGACTCGCCGCGGAGGCCCGGGCCCTGACGACGCTGCTGGCGGATCGCGAACCCCTCGTCTACAGCCGGTACGGCCACTGGTGGGACAAACTCCCCGACGCCCGGGTGCGGATACTCCCGGGCCGCGCCGTCTCCTGAGAAGCCCACGGGGCCATCGGCTCCAGCTCGTGCGATCGCGCAAGCATTTTGCATTTCTTGCGCTATTCTTGCGCGCATGACGCGACGACTTGCTGAAGTGGCGAAGAAGGTCGGGGTCAGCGAGGCCACGGTCAGCCGGGTGCTCAACGCCAAGCCCGGAGTCTCCGAAGCCACCCGGCAGGCGGTGCTCTCCGCGCTCGACGTCCTCGGCTACGAGCGGCCCACACAGCTGCGCGGGGAGCGCGCCCGGCTCGTCGGGCTCGTCCTTCCCGAGCTGCAGAACCCCATCTTCCCGGCGTTCGCCGAGGTCATCGGCGGTGCCCTGGCCCAGCTGGGCCTGACCCCCGTGTTGTGCACGCAGACCAAGGGCGGCGTGTCCGAGGCCGACTACGTCGCGCTGCTGCTGCAACAGCAGGTCTCCGGCGTCGTCTTCGCCGGCGGCCTGTACGCGCAGGCCGACGCCCCGCACGACCACTACCGGGTGCTCGCCGAGCGGAACATCCCGGTGGTCCTGGTCAACGCGGCCATCGAGCACCTCGGGTTCCCGGGCGTCTCCTGCGACGACGCCGTCGCCGTCGAACAGGCCTGGCGGCACCTCGCCTCGCTGGGGCACGAGCGCATCGGGCTGGTGCTCGGACCGGGCGACCACGTGCCCTCGGCCCGCAAGCTCGCGGCGGCCCGGGCGATCGCCGGCCACTTGCCCGACGAGCACGTCGCGCGGGCCATGTTCTCGATCGAGGGCGGTCACGCGGCGGCGTCCAAGCTCATCGACCGAGGGGTCACCGGGTTCATCTGCGCCAGCGACCCGCTAGCGCTGGGGGTGGTACGGGCCGCCCGCCGCAGGGGACTTGACGTTCCGTCGCAGATATCCGTCGTGGGCTACGACGACTCGGCCCTCATGAACTGCACGGAACCACCTCTCACCACCGTCCGCCAGCCCATCGAGTCGATGGGGAAAGCCGCGGTCGAGTTGCTGAACGCGCAGATCGGAGGCAGTTCCGTACCGGCCGACGAGCTGCTGTTCGAGCCCGAACTGGTGGTCAGGGGGTCGACCGCGCAAGCGCCTCGTCTCTGAGATCCGGTGTGCTGTCAAATAATTTCAGATTCTGTGCGACATCTTGCGGCTTGCTTCTGTCGGTGCTTGAGTGTGCGGGGCCGACCGCTCCTGCCCAAAGGGGTCCACCGATGAGAAGCACCGGGTTCCGCCGTACCTTCGTCGCGCTCAGCGTCTGCTCCCTCGCCCTCGCCGCATCCGCCTGCGGCTCCGGGGACGACTCGGCGAGCGGCAAGACGCGCATCACCGTCAACTGCGAGCCGCCCAAGAGCGCCGAGGTCGACCGCGGGTTCTTCGAGCAGGACATCGCCGCCTTCGAGAAGAAGAACGCGGACATCGACGTCGTGGCCCATGACGCGTTCCCCTGCCAGGACCCCAAGACCTTCGACGCCAAGCTCGCCGGCGGTCAGATGGAGGACGTGTTCTACACCTACTTCACGGACGTGAAGCACGTCGTCGACACCGGTCAGGCGGCCGATCTGACCTCGTACGTCAAGGAGTTGAAGAGTTACGACACCATCCAGCAGCTGCGCGACATCTACACCGTCGACGGCAAGATCTACGGCATCCCGCGCACCGGCTACTCGATGGGGCTCATCTACAACAAGCAGCTCTTCCAGAAGGCCGGTCTCGACCCGGAGAAGCCCCCGGCCACCTGGGAGGAGGTCCGCGCCGACGCCAAGAAGATCGCCGCGCTCGGCAACGGAACCGTGGGCTACGCCGACTACAGCGCGCAGAACCAGGGCGGCTGGCACTTCACGGCCGAGCTGTACTCACAGGGCGGGGACGTCGTCAGCACCGACGGCAAGAAGGCCACCATCGACACGCCCGAAGGCCACGCGGTGCTGCAGAACATGCACGACATGCGCTGGACCGACAACTCCATGGGCAGCAAGCAGCTCCTCGTCATCAACGACGTACAGCAGCTGATGGGCTCCGGGAAGCTCGGGACGGTCCGCTGACCTGGCTGCCCGCCCCCGAGGGCGTCCTGGCCTTCCGGCGCGCGGACGGGGTGATCTGCATGGTGAACCTCAGCGCCACGCCCGCCGAACTGCCTCCCCACTCCCGACCCCTGCTGACCAGCGGCCCCCTGGACGACCGGGGCCGCCTGCCGCAGGACACGGCGGCCTGGCTGCGCGCCTGAGACCGCCTGACGCACCGCGCTATCCCACCACCCCCACAATGAAGGGATCAGCACATGCACGGGCACACACGCAGTTCTGTCAGGCGCATGCCAGCCATCGGGGCAGTCGTCGCCCTGGCCGCCGCCATGCTCGCCACCCTCGGCACCCCCGCCGCCCATGCCGCGGGCGCCACCCTGCCCTTCACCTCGGTGGAGGCCGAGTCCGCCACCACCACCGGCACCAGGATCGGCCCGGACTACACCCAGGGCACCCTCGCCTCCGAGGCCTCCGGGCGTCAGGCCGTACGCCTCGGCGCCGGCCAGCGCGTCGAGTTCACCGTGCCACGCGCGGCCAACGCGGTGAACGTCGCCTACAGCGTCCCCGACGGCCAGTCCGGCACGCTGAACGTGTACGTCAACGGCACCAGGCTGTCGAAGACCCTGGCGGTCACCTCCAAGTACTCGTACATCGACACGGGGTGGATCCCCGGCTCGAAGACCCACCACTTCTTCGACAACGCCAGGCTGCTGCTCGGGCAGAACGTGCAGGCGGGCGACAGGATCGCCTTCGAGTCCACGGGTACGCAGGTCTCGGTGGACGTCGCCGACTTCGAACAGGTCCCGGTGGCCGCCGCCCAGCCGGCCGGATCGGTCTCCGTCACCTCCAAGGGCGCCGACCCCAGCGGACAGGGCGACTCCACCCAGGCGTTCCGGGACGCCATCGCCGCTGCCCAGGGCGGAGTGGTCTGGATCCCGCCGGGCGACTACCGGCTCACCTCCTCGCTCAGCGGCGTGCAGAACGTGACCCTCCAAGGCGCGGGCAGCTGGTACTCCGTCGTGCACACCTCGCGCTTCATCGACCAGTCCGGATCCTCCGGGAACGTTCACATCAAGGACTTCGCGGTCCTCGGCGAGGTCACCGAGCGCGTGGACTCCAGCCCCGACAACTTCGTCAACGGCTCGCTCGGCCCGAAATCGAGCGTTTCGGGCATGTGGATCCAGCATCTGAAGGTCGGCCTCTGGCTGACCGGCAACAACGACAACCTTGTCGTGGAGAACAACCGCATCCTCGACACCACCGCGGACGGTCTCAACCTCAACGGCACCGCCAAGGGCGTGCGTGTCCGCAACAACTTCCTGCGCAACCAGGGCGACGACTCGCTCGCCATGTGGTCGCTGTACTCGCCCGACACCAACAGCAGCTTCGAGAACAACACCATCTCGCAGCCGAACCTTGCCAACGGCATCGCCATCTACGGCGGCACCGACATCGCTGTCAGGAACAATCTGATCTCCGACACCAACGCCCTGGGCAGCGGTATCGCCATCTCCAACCAGAAGTTCCTGGACCCCTTCAACCCGCTGGCCGGCACGATCACGGTCGACGGCAACACGCTGGTCCGCACCGGGGCCATGAACCCCAACTGGAACCACCCCATGAGCGCGCTGCGTGTCGACTCCTACGACAGCGCCATCAACGCCGCCGTCAACATCACCAACACGACGATCACCGACGGCCCCTACAGCGCCTTCGAGTTCGTCTCCGGCGGCGGACAGGGCTACCCGGTCAGGAACGTCACCGTGGACGGCGCGACCGTGCGCAACACCGGCACGGTGGTCGTGCAGGCCGAGGCCCAGGGCGCCGCGACCTTCCGCAACGTGACCGCCACCGGCGTGGGCTCGGCGGGTATCTACAACTGCCCCTACCCGTCCGGCTCCGGCGCCTTCGCGCTTACCGACGGCGGCGGGAACTCCGGCTGGAGCAGCACCTGGTCGGACTGCTCGACCTGGCCCCAGCCCGGTCAGGGCAACCCGCCCCCGGACCCGGACCGCAACCTCGCCAAGGGCCGTCCGGCCACCGCGACCGGCTCGCAGGACGTCTACACCCCGGGCAAGGCCGTCGACGGGGACGCGAACAGCTACTGGGAGTCCACCAACAACGCCTTCCCGCAGTCCTGGACGGTCGACCTCGGCTCCACCCAGGCCGTGCGCCGACTGGTGCTGAAGCTGCCGCCGTCCCCTGCCTGGGGTGCGCGCACCCAGACCATCACGGTGCTGGGCGGCACCGACGGCTCGAACTTCTCGACGGTGGTCGGATCGCAGGGCTACCGCTTCGACCCGGCGACCGGCAACACCGCGACGGTCGCCCTGCCCGCCGGCACGAATCTGCGCTACCTGAGGCTGACCGTCAGTGCCAACACCGGCTGGCCCGCCGGTCAGTTCAGTGAGGTGGGGGCGTACTCGGCCTCGTGACCACCGTGACCCCGCGCCGCACCGCTCCGGCCCGCTGCTGACCACGGGTCCGGAGCCGGCCGCGGCGCGGGGTCACCCAGTCAGCAGGGCGCCGATCGCGTACGCCCAACGCCATCCGTGACCTTGAAGATGTTCCCCGGCGATGGCGAAAGGCAATCCCGAGGGCCACGTGGCGGCCGGGGTCGAGAGGATGAGACCGACCAGGCCACCATGGTCCGTTCACCACTGGATGTGGCGGTGGCGGTGGCGGGCTCGGTGGTGTGGGAGGGGGCGATCTCTGAAGGTTTTGTTTACATAGATTGACTGTAACGAAAACCTGTGCGAGCGTGATCCCTCGACAGGGGCGACCCGGTCGCTCGGACAGCCGTGGAGGAGGACGGACGATGGATTACCGGCGGGCGGCGCTCTGATCGCCCTGTTCTACCTGCCTGTCGGCCGCATCTCCTACGACATCACCCACCCGCCCCGGCACCAGGGTCCGGCGACAAACACGTAGAAGCCCACGGCATCCGGACCTGGGCGACGTGCTGCCGACAGTGCGAGGCATCGCGCCCGATCCACGAGGGCGGCGCCACCTCGGCCCAGGCGCGCGGGGCCGTACGCAGGGGCCGAGGCGCGCCAACTGCCCTTCCCGGACCCGGAGTCTGTTCGGAAAGCAGCCGGCCGATCGCCGGCGGAGAGGTATCACATGTCTGACATTCGCGTTCTGGCCATATCTGGGAGTCTGCGCCGGGACTCCCTCAATACACGGCTACTCGGGGAAGCCGCCCGTCTCGCCACGGGCGCCCGTGTCGAGCCCTACGACGGACTCGCCCGGATCCCGCCGTTCAACGAGGACGAGGAACATCCGGAGCCGCCCCCCGTCGGCGACCTGCGTCGCCGGGTCAGGGGCGCCGACGCGGTCCTGATCGCGACGCCCGAGTACAACGGATCGCTGCCCGGCGTGCTGAAGAACGCCCTGGACTGGCTGTCCCGCCCCACCGGCGAACGCCCGGTGCTCACGCTCAAGCCGGTGGCGATCGTCGGCGCTTCGCCGAGCCCGTTCGGTACGCTCCGGGCTCAGTTGGCGTTGCGTCAGGTGCTCCACAAGATGAACGCGTACGTCCTCGGGCAGCCGGAGTTCCTGCTCTTCCACGCGCACAAGCAACTGGGACCGGACGGTCGGCTGCCCGTGGACTCGCCCGCCTACGAGCTCCTGGGCGATGTGCTCAGCGGTCTGCTCGGACTCGTCGAGCAGCAGCGGCGTGACGCTGCCGCCTCCGCCGGCAGCGCTTGAGGCCGCCGCCGGGGCAGGGCGACCTGTCTCCTGCAACCGTCGCCCCGGTCATCGGCACCGTGATCAGGAGGTCGACGGGGGGAGGCGTTCGGGCCCCCGACGCAGCGGGCCGGAACGCGGGGACGCCCCGTCCCGTGGCGTCCTGCCGCGCTGCGGACCAGGTCGATCCAAGGGGCGAAAACGACTGACGAGTCATCAAGAGGCCGTCATGTATGAGGGTTCGGAGACGACAAAGGTGCCGCACCACACAGATCCCGACGCCGTGGGAGAGCCGCCAGGGCCGCGAGGACCGACCGGTGGCGCACTGCGTGACGCCTTGCGGTTTGTCGGTGGCACGGCCAACAGCTTCGCGGCGGGCTCACGTGTCGCAGTCAGCATGGGTGTTCCCCTGGCTGTGGGCGTGGCCACAGGCCATCTGTCATGGGGACTCACCGCCACGATGGGGGCTTTCACCGCCGTCTACGCGACGGGTGAGCCGTACGGCCGACGCGCAGTGTTGCTCGCCGCAGCGGGGGCGGGCTTCGTGCTGTGCGTCGTGGCGGGGTCTTTGGTGGGAGGCCGGGTCTGGCTTGCGGCCGTCATGGTCGGCCTCGTGGGCGCGGTGGCCGGCTACGTCTGCGACGCGCTTCGGACAGGGGCGCCGGGCGGATACCTGTTCGCGCTTGCGTGCGCCACGTCCGCCGGCCTTCCAGCCGACACAGCGGCCATTGGGCAGCGCGCCGTCCTCACCCTGTCGGGAGCCGCCTGCGTCTGGCTGGTGGCCATGTCCGGGGCCCTGGTGAATCGACGCGGGCCCGAGACCGCGGCCGTCGCCCACGGCTACGACCGGCTCGTCGCCTATCTGTCCGCGATCGGCGGCCCGCGTCAGGACACTGCTCAGCACGAGGCCGCCGTCGCGCTGCGCCGCGCGTGGTACGCCGTGGCCGCATCGCCGCAGCCCTTTCGACGTGCGGGGACCGTGGTGCGGCTACGGCTGCACGTGCGTCAGGCACATCACCTGTTCTCGGCGGCCATCCGTGCCGCCGCGGAATCCAGCGAGTCGATCCCGCACGATCTCATTGACGCCGTCGCCCGAATGGCCGAGTCACTCCGTCACCGGCCCATGACCGTAGGGCCGTTGCCCGCGCTCCCTCTGCCGGACGCAGAGCCGAAGGGTCGGCGTGCGCTGCGGACCCAGGTCAACCGCGGGTTGCCGACTGCAGCCCAGACCGTGCCCTTCCACGACGAGGACGAACCACTCGAGCCGTCGAGCGCGCCCAGGCTGCTCGCCTCGGGCGCGGCACGGAACTCGCTGGTGCTGCCCGGGGCACTGCGCGTCTTGGCCGGTGCCGCGGTAGCGGGCTGGGTCGCCCATGCTTGTGGACTCCCGCAGTCCTATTGGGCGTCCGGAGCCGCGATCGTGGTGCTGCAAGGGGCCAACGTCACCACCATGATGCGGCGCAGTGCGCAGCGCAGTGTGGGGACCGCGGCGGGGGTCGCCCTCGCCGGCGGAGTCCTTGCCCTCCACCCGGACGCGCCGCTGTTGGTCGCCGCCGTGATGCTCCTGCAGTTCGCCGCCGAGACCGTCATGGCACGCAACTACGCGCTCGGGGTGGCCTTCATCACCCCACTCTCGTTGTTGCTCACCGAAGCCGCGGATCCCGCGCTGCCCCCGAACCGCTTGGTCACCGCCCGCCTCCTGGACACCGCGTGCGGTTGTGTCATCGCTTTGATCGCGGGTCGCACCCTCTGGGGGCGGACGCCGTCCGTGCGGCTCCCGGGCGCCTTGGCACACGCGCTCCGCGCGCAGGGACGGGCGTGGGAGCTGATCCTCGTGGATAGTGGCGATACGGAGAGCGCGGGTGCCCGGCAGGCGCGCCACCGGCTTCGTACGGAGCTGATCGACCTGCGGACCGTCGCCGAAAACGCTGCTGGCGACCCTCCCACGTGCCGCGAGTCGGAACTGCTCTGGTCGGCTGTCGTCGCGACTCAGCGGATCGGCTACCTGGCGATCTCGGTCTCTCGTTCCCTGCGGTGCCGAGCACGGCTCACTTGCGTGGAGGCAAGGCGCGTCGGCGCCGCCTTCCAAGCCCTCGCCGCTGCGGTCGAGACCGGCGAGCCACCCTCGGTCCTGCACCTGGGGTCCCTCGGTGCTCTGCCCTGCCTGTCAGCCGCATGGCTCAGCATGTACGACAGCCTCGGCATCGCGGGTGACGCCGGCGACAATCCCTCCGGATGCGGGCCCGGCCCGTCCCGCGGACGGCCGCGCTTGCGGATCCGAACCCGTGTGTCCGGCAGGGTCGGGACCCCGAGGCGAATGCGCATCGGCCGGCGGGCATGGCCCGACCGGCCGATGAGGCGCTGAATTAAGTTACAAGTATTGACTGTAATGAAAGCGCGATGCACAGTGGGATGCATCGATATCCGGTCTACGGCCCGCCGGCCCGGTCGGGGCCGCGCGGAAGGGCGAGGAAAGAGCGAACCGCGATGATCAGTCGCGTCAACCCTGAGGGCACCGCGAGTCGCCGACGGCGGAACACCGTTTCGACACACGCGACGGTGTCCTGGGCGAGGACATACCCAGGCCGGGAAGACGACGGTGGGCCCTTCGGGAGGGAGAGTGTCGGCAGGCACTTCACCTGCCCGCTTCCGCACTCGCTCTCCGCGGCGTCCATGGCCCGACGACTGACGCTTCCGCTGCTTCACCGCTGGGGCGTGAACGGAGACTGTGCGGCCCGCGTCGAACTGGTCGTCTCCGAGTTGGTCACCAATGCCGTCTGTCACGCGCGCCCCGACGTCCGGATCACCTGGAAGGTGGTCTCCCGCGACGGCCGCCCGGCTGTTCGGGTGGAGGTTGTCGACGGCGGTCCGGCCGATGGAGCGCTATCCCCCTGTCCTGTCCGCGGGGCGGATGAGGGGGGCCGTGGCATTACGGTGATCACCGTGCTTGCGTCCCGCCGTGGCACCCTGCGAGGTGAGGGGGGCACAACGGTGTGGTGGGCGGAGGTCGGCGCATGGTGACGCGCTCACTCGGGGTGGCAACTCGGTTGCCGCGCACGCGGGACCGAGGCGCCGTCAAGGTGGAGCCACCCCGCCGTTACGCTTATGCCTTGTAATGCCCGCAACCAATGTCATGAAGCTGTATCCGGGCCCAGGGAGAACCGCCGATGACCAGCGACGACCGCGCCGCAGGCGCCAAGGGCGACAAGGTGCCGGGCCCTGCATCGGACGGCGGTGGCGCCTGGCGAGCCGGCGGTCGGCCGCGCGATCCCGCGATCGAGGACGCGATCATCCAGGCCACACGCAAGCGGCTGGTTGCCGACGGCTACTCCCAGATGACCATCGGCGACATCGTCGCCGATGCCGGCGTCACCCGGCCCACTCTGTACCGCCGGTGGGCGAACAAGTACGACCTGGTCATCGACGCTCTCGCATACGGATTCCGTGCCCAGCGTGAGGCGTATCCCGACATCGACTTCGATGAACTGCCGGCCGTCGAGGCGTTCCGAGAGGCCGTGCGCCGCCTTGATCCGCGGTACCACAACAAGGCCGCGATGGCGCTGCACGGTAACTTCATGGCGGAGGCCGAACGCGTCCCCGGCCTCCTGGAGCAGCTGCGCGAGCAAGGAGTGCGGCCTCGGTGCGACGAGCTCATGGAGATCTTGCGACGACTCCAGCAGCGCGGTGAGGTGCGTGAGGACGTCGACCTGGACGCCGTCGTCACCCTGTGCTTCGGAAGCTACTTCGCGGACTACCTGCGCACCGGGGGAGACGGCACCGACCTCCCCGACCGTGTTGTCGACACCCTCTGGCCCGCCATCGCAACCGACCCCGCCTCGTCCGACTGATCACGCCCGACATATGGGGAGAGTCGCGACCGACAGATGGCGCGGCGGGCAGGCGACCGCGTCATGTGCTGTGGGCGTCCGGCTGCGCGTGCTGTCGTCGAAGCGCGGTTACGGACCCTCTTCGGAGAAGGCCGTGATGGATTCCACGGGTTCACGGTTCGTGCGATGCGCCGCCGGCGTTCCCGTCTGACCGCGGGGTCGTCGCGCCATATCGAGGGTGTCGGTGTAGAGGTTCTCACCGAACCGGCGGTGTTGTGATCCGAGCGGTTCAGGTCGCTCGTCCGGCCTGGGTTGATGCGAGTATTCGCATTGTTCTGCACGGCCCCGTCGTCGTGGGCGCTCAGGAGTGCGGCTGTGCGGCGACGCTTCGTACTGTCTGCCAGGACTTGAACCTGCCAGGCCTGGCAAGGGACTGGCTCGCGGACCGGGGAGCCGGCGCGAAGAGCCGTTCGACTTCCGATCGAGTCGGGGCCGACGGCGACAGCTCCTGACCATGAGGCTCGCGTGGCGCTCTATGAGCGATGACACAGTAGACAGCGAATTAAGTTACAGCCAATATGTGTAATGTAATTGGAGTCGCGGCAGCGCGCGGGAGATGCCGAGTGCCGCGGTTCGCAGATCCAGGAGTAAGGAACCCACCATGAACAAGTTGATGCGGCCCGTCGCCGCCTGGGTGGCCGCCGCCGCACTCGCCGCAGGTGCTCTGCTCGCCGCCGGCGGCTCGGCGACGGCGGCCACGCTTCCGCCCGTCCGGCACCTGCCCGTCGAGGTCACCGCGGCCGTGGGAGCCATGGCGCCCAACGGCTACCACGTACGACAGGACCAGGGGTGCGACTGGCGGGGGGACCGGCTCGGTGACCGTTGCTTCGGGGCATACGGCTGGTGCACCGGTCGGTGCGGTGACGGGGAGTATCGCATGGACGCCCGTTTTCACCCTTGGGTCGCCGACCAGTTGACGCTCTTCGCGTCGTACGGTGACCTCACGGGTCGTCACGGCGTGCAGGATCGGGACCACGACGTCCGTGGCAGTCGGCCGTGGTGGGGTGGGCGCCCCGCCTGAGCGGGTCTTGCGATGTCCGGGTTTCTGTCCTGCATCGCGAGGCGCACGTCCGAGACCCCGGAAGCAGACGCCCGATCGGGGCGCCATCGCGGGTTCCCTGCGCTGGGCCATGCGGAGCAGGTCGCCGAGGGTTGGGAGCTGTTCGGTTTCGGATGTGCAGGAGTGTGTGTGAGTGCGCACGAGCATGTACCGGTTTGTGGTGTTGCAGCGCGCGCACGACGCTTGGCGGGCTCTGAATGTCAGTGCCGGCCGGTAGCGTTCTTCCTGTTGCCGATCACGTGTTGGGGAGGGGGCACGTCGATGCGTGGTGAGTCGCTGCGTACGATCGCTGCCCCCTTCGTGGCCGTCGGCCCGTCCGGCGTGGCGATCCGCACCCGCCTCAAGGCCCTCACGCCGGACGACGAGCAGGTGTTACGTCTGGTCGGCGCGCATCTGGGATCGCTGGCCTCGAAGGATCTCAAACGCCGGTGCGCCGAGGGCCTGGAGCACTCCGCGGATACGTGGGCCAGGCGCAAGCGGGCCCTGACCGACACGTCGTCCTCGCGGTGGGCCGGTTCGATCACGAAGGCCACCCACGATCAGTGGGCGCTGTCCCGGCGTGCCCAACTCGCGCACATCCGCAGCCTTGAGGCCGGCATCAAGACGATCGCGCACCGGTTGTCGCTGCCGGTGGGCGAGAAGGGCTCGAAGCGGGCGCCGGGCGGATACCGCACCCGGCAGGAGTGGTTCCACAAGTCCCGGCGACTGCATCTGCTCAAGGACCGGCTGGAGCGGGAGCGGGCCGATCACGAGGTGGGGCGGGTGCGGGTCGTGCGGGGCGGCAAACGCCTGCTCACCACCCGACACCACCTCGACGCGGCGCAGCTCACCAGGCACGCATGGCGACAGCGCTGGGAAGCAGCGCGCTGGTTCCTGCAGGCGGACGGCGAATCGGGCAAGCGGTTCGGCAACGAGACGATCCGCGTCACGCCCGACGGCGAAGTGTCACTGAAGCTGCCTGCTCCGCTCGCCCACCTGGCGAACGCCCCGCACGGCCGGTACGTCCTCGCCGCAACCGCGGTCTTCCACCACCGCAGCGACGAGTGGGCCGACCGCATCACCACGACCCGGTCCGTGGCCTACCGCATCCACTACGACACAGACCGC
>NZ_JBSFJX010000072.1:0-42707 GCF_053598275.1 Streptomyces sp. NPDC001156
GGCAAGCACCCTCAGACCTACACCCTCAACGTCCAGATCCAGATCATGGACAATGGACTTGCACCTCGTCGTCGCCGGTAAACGCAACAGCGTTGGTGTGTCCATCATCTGGCCTACGCGGGCTTCCACGGACTCCGCCTTGAGGCTGGCGCGGTGGTGCCGTGTGGCCTCCCAGTACTCGCGGAAGATCGCGTTCTGGCAGATGACCCGGAGATGGCCATGGAGTTCCTCCAGATTGACCACCCTCACCCGATAGGCGAGAAGGGCGTTGGTATACATCGCGTTGGCGAACAAGTACTGCCGGCGCCGTGTGGGGTCCACTTCCTCGATCGTGCTCATCACCGCGGCCAGATCGGGGTCGCTCAGCGCCTTGTCCAGAAGGTATGACTGCAGCCGCTGCTGCTCGGCCAGCCGTGCTTCGCGGCGGTCGTTCTGCTCGGTTCGTTCGATCCGCAGGCGCAGTTCCTCGTATCGCAGTTGCTGGACGGCCACGGCGACCACCAGGCCTACCGCGAACCCGAGCCCCGCTGCGGCTGCGGCACCCAGCCCCCTCGTCCCGTGCTTCTGTGTGACCATGTCAACCCCCGAATCAGGCGACCGTCCGCCGGTCGTCGGGTGCGGGTCGCTGATGGGGACCGGCGAGCGATGGGCGGCGCGCTTGCCGCCTCCCAGGGTGCCGAGCGGCTCTGATCGGCGGGGAGGCGGAGAGGAGGCGCACGGGGGGAAGTGCGGGTCGCGCGTCCCGGCGCCATGCTCAACGTGTGCCCCGCGAGCGCCGCTAACAATCGTTCACTTCGCTGCGTATCGGCCCACTCGTATCCTGGGTCGGCATTCAATCCTCGTACGAGAGCCGACCCGATCCTGCGAAAGCCGGTCCGTGAGCCGTCCTCGTACACCCGCCGGTACGCGATCCGGCGCACGCAACGGTGTGAGAAGGGGCGCGCGGTGAGCCGGTCGTCGAGTTCGCAGCAGATTCCGGTCGTCGTACTCGCCGGATTCCTGGGCTCGGGAAAGACCACCCTGCTCAACCACCTTCTCCACCACAGCGGAGGCAGCCGCATCGGCGCCGTCGTCAACGACTTCGGGGACATCGAGATCGATGCGATGGCCGTCGCCGGGGCGCTCGGAGACTCCACCGTGTCCCTGGGCAACGGATGTCTGTGCTGCGCCGTCGACGCCAGTGAACTCGACCTCTACCTGGACCGCCTGGCCCAGCCCTCCGCCGGCATCGACGTCATCGTCATCGAGGCCAGCGGACTCGCCGAACCCCAGGAACTCGTCCGCATGGTGCTGGCCAGCGAGCAGCCGCGCGTCGTCTACGGCGGACTCGTCGAGGTCGTCGACGCGGTCGAGTTCGACGCCACGCGCGAGAAGCATCCCGAACTCGACCGCCATCTCGCCCTCGCCGATCTCGTCGTCGTCAGCAAGACCGACCGTGCCGACGACAGCGAGCGGGTGCTTCGGCTGGTGCAGTCGCTCGCCGAGCGTGCCGCCGTCGTCCCGGCCGTCCACGGGCGCCTCGATCCTGAATTCCTGTTCGATTGCCGACCGGTCGAGGAGCGGATCGGGCAGCTGTCCTTCGACGACCTCCACCGGCACGACGACGAACACGGGAACGACAGCCCGCACCACACGCATCTGCACACCGGATACGACAGCCTGTCCTACCGTTCGGGCGTGCCCATGAACCCCAGGCGGCTGCTGGAGTTCCTCGACAGCAGGCCGGAGGGCCTCTACCGGATCAAGGGGTACGTCGACTTCGGCGCCGCCGATCCGCGCAACCGGTACGCCGTGCACGCGGTGGGGCGGTTTCTGCGGTTCTACCCCGAGGCATGGAAGGCCGGCGACGAGCGGCTCACCCAGCTCGTCCTCATCGGGTCCGGCATCGACACCGCCGCCCTGCGCAAGGAGCTCGAGGCGTGCACGGACGACGCCCCACACGCCGACGAGCGCGGCATGTGGGGCGTTCTTCGCTACGTCCAGGACAAAGAGGCCGAGGCTCCCATGAGCCCCGGCGACCTCGAAGGCTGACTACATCGGTCCCGCCACCACCGAGACCGTTTTTTGCAGCGACACACCCGAGCCGTCGCGCCGCGGGTCGATCTCCGGCAGCTCGGCCGGTGTGCCGTTCTTCTGCGCCGCCCGTGCCGGGGTAGCGCCCGCCCAGGCGAACGACAGGCAGTCCTCGCCCTTCAGGAACCGCTGGCAGCGCACACCGCCGGTGGCCCGGCCCTTGCGCGGGTACTGGTCGAAGGGGGTCATCTTGGCCGTCGTCTGGACCGAGTCGTCCAGCGTGCCGCGCGAGCCGGCGACCGTGAACACGACCGCGTCCACCGCCGGGTCCACCGCCGTGAAGGAGATCACCTTCGCACCGTCCGACAGCTTGATGCCCGCCATGCCGCCCGCGGGCCGGCCCTGCGGTCGCACCTGGGACGCGGGGAAGCGCAGCAGCTGGGCGTCGTCCGTGATGAAGACCAGGTCCTCCTCGCCCGTGCGCAGCTCGATCGCGCCGACGATCCGGTCGCCCTCCTTGAGGGTGATGACCTCCAACTCCTCCTTGTTGGCGGGGTAGTCGGGGACCACACGCTTGACCACGCCCTGTTCCGTGCCGAGCGCGAGGCCCTGGGAGGACTCGTCCAGCGTCGTCAGGCAGACCACCGTCTCGTCCGCCTCCAGAGAGACGAACTCCGAGACCGGGGCGCCCCCGGATAGGCTCGGCCGGGTCGCCGTCTCCGGCAGCTGCGGGAGGTCGATCACGTTCAGCCGCAGCAGACGCCCGGTGGACGTCACCGCGCCCACCTCGCCGCGTGCCGTCGCCGCGACCGCGGAGACGATCACGTCGTGCTTGGCGCGCTTGCCGTCGGTGTCCTCCTCGAACGGGTCGCCGTTCGCCGTGCGCGCCAGGAGGCCCGTCGACGACATCAGCACCCGGCACGGGGCGTCCTCGACCTGGAGCGACACCATCGGCGCCGGGGCACCGGAGGACTCCAGCAGGACCGTGCGCCGCTCGGTGCCGAACTTCTTGGCCACCGCGGCCAGTTCCGTGGAGACCAGCTTGCGCAGCTCCGCGTCGGACTCGAGGATCCGGGTCAGTTCCGCGATCTCGGCGTTGAGCCGTTCCTTCTCCGCCTCGAGCTCGATGCGGTCGTACTTCGTCAGGCGGCGCAGCGGGGTGTCGAGGATGTACTGCGTCTGGACCTCGCTCAGCGAGAAGCGCTCCATCAGGCGCTCCTTGGCCTGCGCGGAGTTGTCGCTGGACCGGATCAGGCGGATGACCTCGTCGATGTCCACCAGGGCCGTGAGGAGGCCCTCGACCAGGTGGAGCCGGTCGCGCCTCTTTCCGCGGCGGTACTCCGAGCGGCGCCGGACGACCTCGAAGCGGTGGTCGAGGTAGACCTCCAGCAGCTCCTTGAGGCCCAGCGTGAGCGGCTGGCCGTCGACCAGCGCCACGTTGTTGATGCCGAAGGACTCCTCCATCGGGGTCAGCTTGTAGAGCTGCTCCAGCACGGCCTCCGGCACGAAGCCGTTCTTGATCTCGATGACCAGGCGCAGCCCGTGCTCGCGGTCGGTGAGGTCCTTGACGTCGGCGATGCCCTGGAGCTTCTTCGAGCCGACCAGGTCCTTGATCTTGGCGATCACCTTCTCGGGACCGACCGTGAAGGGAAGCTCGGTGACGACCAGGCCCTTACGGCGCGCCGTCACGCTGTCCACCGACACCGTGGCACGGATCCTGAAGGTGCCGCGGCCCGTCTCGTACGCGTCCCGGATGCCCGAGAGGCCGACGATCCGGCCGCCGGTGGGCAGGTCGGGGCCCGGGACGTGCTTCATCAGGGTGTCCAGGTCCGCGTTCGGGTGGCGGATCAGGTGGCGGGCGGCCGAGATGACCTCGCCGAGGTTGTGCGGCGGCATGTTCGTGGCCATGCCGACCGCGATGCCGGAGGCGCCGTTGACCAGGAGGTTCGGGAAGGCGGCCGGGAGGGCCTCGGGCTCCTGCTCCTGGCCGTCGTAGTTGGGTGCGAAGTCGACCGTGTCCTCGTCGATCGACTCGGTCATCAGGCTCGTCGCCTCGGCCATCCGGCACTCGGTGTACCGCATGGCGGCCGGCGGGTCGTCGTTGCCCAGCGAGCCGAAGTTGCCGTGGCCGTCGACCAGGGGGACGCGCATCGAGAAGGGCTGCGCCATGCGCACCAGGGCGTCGTAGATCGACGCGTCGCCGTGCGGGTGCAGCTTGCCCATGACCTCGCCGACGACACGGGCGCACTTCACATAGCCGCGCTCGGGACGCAGGCCCATCTCGTTCATCTGGTAGACGATGCGCCGGTGCACCGGCTTGAGGCCGTCGCGCGCGTCGGGCAGGGCTCGGGAGTAGATGACCGAGTACGCGTACTCCAGGAAGGAGCCCTGCATCTCGTCGACGACGTCGATGTCGAGGATTCTCTCCTCGTACGCGTCGTCGGGCGGCGGGGTCTTCGTGCTGCGGCGGGCCATCGCTGCCGGCTCCTTCACAGTCTGCGCGGGGCATGAACGAAACTGACGGGGACCATTGTGGACCGCCGCACCGACAACCCCGACCAGTACCCGTCCCCAAGGGCCCCGGGACCCGGCAGCGGGTGTCCGCGGGCGGCCATCGCGGCCGTCCCGCGGTGCCGGACGGACCGCGTCAATGGTGCATTCGTTCGTCCACCCCCCGTAATCACGGTCTCGCTCTCGGCGTACGACACACGGGAACTTGTCCACTGGTCCGCACGCTTGCATACAGTGACAGGACCGGCAGGAAACCGCGGTTCTCCGCGACAGCTTCCGCGAGCGAAGGGATGTACATGCCCATGGGTCACACGGCCACAGCCGAGGCAGGCTCCGGGGGCCTGACAGCGACCGAGCACCGCCTGGCCAACGGGCTGCGCGTGGTGCTCTCCGAGGACCATCTGACCCCGGTCGCGGCGGTGTGCCTCTGGTACGACGTCGGCTCGCGTCACGAGGTCGAGGGCCGCACCGGTCTCGCCCACCTTTTCGAGCACCTGATGTTCCAGGGCTCGGGCCAGGTCAAGGGCAACGGCCACTTCGAACTGATCCAGGGCGCCGGCGGCTCGCTGAACGGCACCACCAGCTTCGAGCGCACCAACTACTTCGAGACCATGCCCACCCACCAGCTGGAGCTCGCCCTCTGGCTTGAGGCCGACCGCATGGGCTCGCTGCTAGCTGCCCTGGACGACGAGTCCATGGAGAACCAGCGCGACGTGGTGAAGAACGAGCGCCGCCAGCGCTACGACAACGTCCCCTACGGCACGGCGTTCGAGAAGCTGACCGCGCTCGCCTACCCGGAGGGCCACCCGTACCACCACACGCCGATCGGGTCGATGGCGGACCTGGACGCGGCCACCCTGGAGGACGCGCGGGCCTTCTTCCGCACGTACTATGCGCCCAACAACGCCGTGCTCTCGGTGGTCGGTGACATCGATCCCCAGCAGACGCTCGCCTGGATCGAGAAGTACTTCGGGTCCATCGCCTCCCACGACGGCAAGCCCGAGCCGCGCGACGGCTCGCTGCCCGACGTCATCGGCGAGCAGCTGCGCGAGGTCGTCGAGGAGGAGGTCCCGGCGCGCGCCCTGATGGCCGCCTACCGGCTTCCGCAGGACGGTACGCGCGCGTGCGACGCGGCCGACCTGGCCCTCACCATCCTCGGCGGCGGCGAGTCCTCCCGCCTGTACAACCGGCTCGTCCGGCGCGACCGTACCGCCGTCGCCGCCGGATTCGGCCTGCTGCGGCTGGCCGGAGCGCCCTCGCTGGGCTGGCTGGACGTGAAGACGTCCGGTGACGTCGAGGTGCCCGTCATCGAGGCGGCCATCGACGAGGAGCTCGCCCGGTTCGCCGAGGAGGGCCCCACGGACGAGGAAATGGAGTGCGCCCAGGCCCAGTTGGAGCGCGAGTGGCTGGACCGGCTGGGCACGGTCGCGGGCCGCGCCGACGAACTGTGCAGGTACGCCGTGCTGTTCGGCGACCCGCAGCTCGCCCTGACCGCCGTCGGGCGCGTGCTCGAGGTCACGCCCCAGGAGGTGCAGGAGGCCGCCAAGGCCCGGCTGCGGCCGGACAACCGCGCGGTACTCGTGTACGAGCCGGTCGCGGCCCAGGCCGAGACCCCGGAAGGCGCCGAAACCACCGACGAGACCGAGGAGTCGGCGAAGTGACCGAGCTCGCGACCATGGACTTCCACCCGCAGCCCCAGCCCGGCGCGGCCCGGCCCTGGGCATTCCCGGCGCCCGAGCGCGGCACGCTCGACAACGGCCTGACGGTGCTGCGCTGCCACCGCCCCGGCCAGCAGGTCGTCGCCGTCGAGGTGCTCCTCGACGCGCCCCTGGACGCCGAGCCGGCCGGCCTCGACGGCGTCGCCACGATCATGGCGCGTGCCTTCTCGGAAGGCACCGACAAGCACTCCGCCGAAGAGTTCGCCGCCGAGCTGGAGCGCTGCGGCGCCACCCTCGACTCGCACGCCGACCACCCCGGCGTCCGCCTCTCCCTGGAAGTGCCCGCTTCCCGTCTCTCGAAGGCGCTCGGGCTGCTCGCCGACGCCCTGAGGTCGCCGGCGTTCGCGGACAGCGAGGTGGAGCGTCTGGTGCGCAACCGCCTCGACGAGATCCCGCACGAGATCGCCAATCCGGCCCGGCGTGCCGCCAAGGAACTGTCCAAGGAGCTGTTCCCGGCGTCCTCGCGCATGTCGCGCCCGCGCCAGGGCACCGAGGAGACGGTCCAGGGCATCGACTCCGCCGCCGTCCGTGCCTTCTACGACCGGCATGTGCGCCCGGCGGCGGCCACCGCCGTCGTGGTCGGCGACCTCACCGGGCTCGACCTCGACGCGCTTCTCGGGGAGACCCTCGGCGCCTGGACCGGCGCGCCCGCCAAGCCGCGCCCCGTGCCCCCGGTGACCGCCGAGGACACCGGTCGCGTGATCATCGTGGACCGCCCCGGGGCGGTCCAGACGCAGCTGCTGATCGGCCGCGTGGGCGCCGACCGTCACGACCGGGTGTGGCCCGCCCAGGTGCTCGGCACCTACTGCCTCGGTGGCACCCTCACCTCGCGTCTGGACCGGGTCCTGCGCGAGGAGAAGGGCTACACGTACGGAGTGCGGGCGTTCGGCCAGGTGCTGCGCTCCGCGCCCGATGGCACGGGCGCCGCGATGCTCGCCATCAGCGGCTCCGTCGACACGCCGAACACCGGCCCGGCGCTCGACGACCTCTGGAAGGTGCTGCGCACGCTCGCCGCCGAGGGGCTGACGGATGCCGAGCGGGACGTCGCCGTGCAGAACCTGGTGGGTGTCGCGCCGCTCAAGTTCGAGACTGCGGCGGCCGTCGCGAGCACGCTGGCCGACCAGGTCGAGCAGCACCTCCCGGACGACTACCAGGCGAGGCTGTACCAGGCGCTGTCCGCCACGGGCACGGTGGAGGCCACGGCCGCCGTCGTGAACGCGTTCCCGGTCGACCGGCTGGTGACCGTCCTGGTGGGCGACGCGGCAGCGATCGAGGAGGCCGTCAAGGCGCTGGGTATCGGCGAAGTGAGCGTCGTACGGGCCGAGTAGAGCGACGCCGTGCGCCCGCGAGGCGCAACCCGGTGCGATCGCGACCTGGTTGAAAGACGGGTGCGCGTCGCACGGCGGGTACATGAGGGCCCTGGTGCCTTTTCCGGCACCAGGGCCCCACTTGTGTGCTATTTGTCCGTATTGCCATAGAGGTTGCCTCTCTGCCCTGTGGGATGCGCTACAAACACTCTGTTCGGTTTGGTGATTGAAAGACCGTCCTCTTAGCGTCTCTCAGGCTGTCCGTCAGACAGTGCGCCGCACCCGCGGCGCCGGACAGTCATCGCCGAGTCCCCGTACGGCGCGAGCCAGGGGAGCCGGGGACCCACCTTTCGTGGCCGCCTGCGCGGCCGACGGAGCCCGCTGTCGCCGCCTTCGTGGCCTTGGCGGGCACAAGTCCCTGGGGTGAATCGGGCATGCGCCCGTAGGAGACCTTCCTGCTCCGAACCCGTCAGCTAACCCGGTAGGCGAGAAGGAAGGAAAGGACCAGCCACTTCATGGCGTTCACCTGCGCCACCGGGAAGCACCGGCGGCCGAGCCGCGTCATGCGCACGACCACCAGCGCCGTGGGCGTCGCGGCGCTCACCACCACCGGTGTCATCGGCGCTCTGACCACCCCGGCGTTCGCCGCCGGCGACCCCGTCCAGCAGACCGGCCTGATGCAGGCCGTCACCCTCGGCGACTCGGTCGCCCAGAAGATCGACGCACAGGCCGCCGCCCAGAGGCAGGCCGCGGAGCAGAAGAAGGCCGAGCAGGCGGCGCGTGTGCGTGCCGCGGTGAAGGCCGCGCAGGACCGCGAGGCCAAGGAGCGCGCCGCCCGCGAGGCCGAGCGTCGGCGCCTGAACGCGTATGTGGCGCCGATCTCCCACTCCTATGTCTCGACCGGCTACAAGACCGGCGGCTCCCTGTGGTCGTCCGGCACCCACACCGGCATCGACTTCCACGCCGGGACCGGCACGCCCGTGCACGCGGTCGGCTCCGGCACGGTCGTCGAGACGGGCTGGGGTGGCGCGTACGGCAACCAGATCGTCATCAAGATGAACGACGGCACCTACACGCAGTACGGCCACCTGTCGTCGATCGGTGTCTCCGTGGGCGAGACGGTCACTCCGGGCCGGCAGATCGGCCTGTCCGGGGCCACCGGCAATGTCACCGGGCCGCACCTGCACTTCGAGGCCCGTACGTCCCCGGAGTACGGCTCGGACATCGACCCGGTCGCCTATCTGCGGTCGCACGGCGTGAACGTCTGACGACCCGCCCGAAGCAGGCGCGCGCCCCTGGAAGGCCCCGGCTCAGCAGCCGGGGCCTTCCTCTTTCGAACGGCTGTCTGTCCAAAAAATATCCATGGATTCCGGCCCGCGGTCGGAAATTCCGGTCCGCTGCAATAGAGTCGGTTGAACACGTCAATCGGCGACGTTTCGCGGGGATTAAGGCGGAGGTCGGGCATGCGTATTCCGGCGCACTCGGTATGCACGGCGATCCGTGATGACATCGTCGCGGGTGTCTACGAGCGCGGCAGCCGGCTCACCGAGGAGCTTCTCGCGCGCCGGTACGGCGTCTCCCGCGTCCCCGTGCGCGAGGCGCTGCGCACGCTGGAGGCCGAGGGGTTCGTCGTGACTCGCAGGCACGCGGGCGCGTGCGTGGCGGAGCCCACCGAACAGGAGGCCGCCGACCTGCTGGAGATGCGGATGCTGCTGGAGCCGCTGTGTGCCGCGCGGGCCGCGCAGCGCCGCACCGAGGCCCACCTCAAGGTGCTGCGCGGCCTGGTCAGACTGGGTCAGGAGCGGGCCAGGAAGGGCGGCAGCGAAGATCTGCGCTCTCTGGGCGGCTGGTTCCACGAGACGCTGGCGCAAGCCTGCGGAAGCCCCGCGCTGACCTCCACGCTGGCTCAGCTGCGGCACAAGATCTCCTGGATGTACGCGGTCGAGGCACCGGCCGGCCCGGTGGAGTCCTGGGCGGAGCACGGCGGCATCGTGGACGCCGTCGCACGCGGGGACAGCGAGCGGGCGCGGGCCATCACGGCCGTGCACACCGAGCGTGCGACCGCGGCGCACCGGCTGCGCATTCCCGGTGCGACGGACCGGGCGGAGCGCGTGAGGACTTCGCAACATGCCGTAAACATGTCGGGACTGCGTCATTAACATGGGCGACGTATACAAAGAGAGATATTCGGCAGGGGTTTATTCAGGCTGCCTTTTCCCGGGCGCACGGAAATCCGGTGCGTGCGATATCTGTGCGACTTGCGCGCTATTCGATGTGGCCTGCTGAATTTCCTGCGCGGCCGGAGGCGGTGCGAGGGCGGCATGTTGGTGGAACGTCGCACCGGGTGACCGTGCGAGGGTGCCTCGCGCACCATGGCGGCCGCTCGGCCGGGACCGGGGTGTGGGCGCTCGGTGATGGCAGGCCTGAGGAGCCGCGCTGACGGGTGCCGTGAACGGGTGCGAAAACGGCGGAGCCGCGTCTGCCCGAAGGCCGACGCGGCTCCGCCGTGTGGTGCTCTGCCCGAAGGGTCAGACGGTCTCGGGAAGCTCCTCGAGGCCCTCGGCGACCAGCTTGGCGAGACGGTCCAGCGCGGCGTCCGCGCCCTCCGCGTCGGAAGCGAGGACGATCTCCTCGCCGCCCTGGGCGCCCAGCCCGAGAACCGCGAGCATGGACGCGGCATTGACCGGGTTGGTGCCCGCCTTGGCGATGGTCACGGGGATACCGGAGGCCGTGGCTGCCCGGACGAAGATGGAGGCGGGGCGGGCGTGGAGGCCCTCGGCCCAGCCGACGTTGACGCGGCGCTCAGCCATGTGATGCTGCCCTTCAGGTGTTCAGGGTTGTCTAGACCAGTGTTCCATATGTCGAGCGCGCCCAGAAAGAGGGCGGCGGACGGCCCGTGCACGTGCGGCCAGGCTCCCTCAGCCTGCCTCGCACCGCTGTCGGACGCGAGCCTTACTCTGGGGCGCATGCAGACCTCGTCGGACCGGCACGAGTACCCCGCCCACTGGGAGGCCGACGTGGTGCTGCGCGACGGCGGCACCGCGCGCATCAGGCCCATCACCGCCGATGACGCCGAGCGCCTCGTCAGCTTCTACGAGCAGGTTTCGGACGAGTCGAAGTACTACCGCTTCTTCGCGCCGTACCCGCGACTGTCCGCGAAAGACGTCCACCGCTTCACGCACCACGACTTTGTGGACAGGGTGGGACTCGCGGCCACGGTCGGCGGCGAGTTCATCGCAACCGTACGCTACGACCGCATCGGCACCGACGGCATGGCCGCCTCCGCGCCCGCGGACGAGGCGGAGGTCGCCTTCCTGGTGCAGGACGCGCACCAGGGCCGCGGCGTCGCCTCGGCCCTCCTCGAGCACATCGCGGCGGTGGCCAGGGAGCGCGGCATCCGCCGGTTCGCCGCCGAGGTGCTGCCCGCCAACACCAAGATGATCAAGGTGTTCACGGACGCCGGCTACCAGCAGAAGCGCAGCTTCGAGGACGGCGTCGTACGTCTGGAATTCGACCTGGAGCCCACCGACCGGTCGCTCGCCGTGCAGCGTGCGCGGGAGCAGCGGGCGGAGGCGCGGTCTGTGCAGCGGCTGCTCGCGCCCGGCTCGGTCGCCGTGATCGGTGCGGGCCGCACGCCCGGGGGAGTGGGCCGCAGCGTCCTGGACAACCTCAGCAGCGGCGGGTACACGGGCCTGTTGTACGCGGTGAACGGGGCACTGCCCGAGGGGCAGAAGGAGCTTGCCGGGGTGCCCGCCCACCGCTCGGTCCGCGACATCGCCGAGCCGGTCGACCTCGCGGTGGTCGCCGTCCCCGCCGAGCACGTCCCGGAGGTCGTCGCGGAGTGCGGCGAGCACGGGGTCCAGGGCCTCGTGGTCGTGTCCGCGGGGTACGCCGAGAGCGGTCCCGACGGGCGTGAGCGCCAGCGGGAGCTGGTGCGGCAGGCGCGGTCGTACGGGATGCGGATCATCGGCCCCAACACCTTCGGGATCATCAACACCTCGCCGCAGGTCCGGCTCAACGCGTCTCTCGCACCCGAGATGCCGCGCCCCGGGCGCATAGGACTGTTCGCGCAGTCCGGTGCCATCGGCATCGCCCTGCTGTCGCGCCTGCACCGGCGCGGGGGAGGCGTCACCGGCTCGACCGGCGTCTCGACCTTCGTCTCCTCCGGGAACCGCGCGGACGTCTCGGGCAACGACGTGCTCCAGTACTGGTACGAGGACGCGGACACCGACGTCGCCCTGATGTACCTGGAGACCATCGGCAACCCGCGCAAGTTCAACCGGCTCGCCCGGCGCACGGCGACGGCCAAGCCGCTGGTCGTGGTGCAGGGGGCGCGGCACGGAGGCGCCCCGCAGGGGCACGCCGTACGGGCCACGCGGCTGCCGCACGCCACGGTGTCCGCGCTGCTGCGGCAGGCGGGCGTGATCCGGGTGGACACGATCACGGAGCTGGTGGACGCGGGACTGCTGCTGGCGCGGCAGCCGCTGCCGGCCGGCCCGCGGGTGGCGATCCTCGGGAACTCGGAGTCGCTCGGGCTGCTGACGTACGACGCGTGCCTCACCGAGGGGCTGCGGCCGCTGCCGCCCCTCGACCTGACGACGGAGGCGACCGCAGAGGACTTCCACCGGGCGCTGGCCGCGGCGCTGGCCGACGACACGTGCGACGCCGTCGTGGTCACGGCGATCCCGGCGGTCGGCGAGAGGTCGCCGCGGGACGTCGAGCTGGCCGAGGCGCTGCGGTCGGCGGCGGCCACGGCGCCCGCCAAGCCCGTACTCGTGGTCCATGTGGAGCTGGGCGGGATCGCGGAGGCCCTGTCGGCGGCGGTCAGCACATCGCCCCAGGCGCACCGCGGCGGCATCCCGCGCCCGGCGGAACGGCCGCCCGCGGCGGTTCAGGCACCGGAGGAAGCCCGCCTCATCCCCGCCTATCCCGCCGCCGAGCGCGCCGTGCGGGCCCTGGCCGAGGCCGTCAACTACGGCCAGTGGCGCCGTGACGCCGCCGACCCGGGCAGGGTGCCCGAGTACGAGGACATCGACGAGAAGGGCGCCGCCGGGTTGATCGACGGGCTGCTCACCCGGGGGCAGGGGCTCACGCTCGGCAGCGACGAGACCTGCGACCTGCTCGCCCGGTACGGCATCCACGTCCGCCGGGCGCTGCCCGCGCCCGCGCCCGAGGCCGCCGCCGAGGCCGCCCGCGCCCTGGGCTACCCGGTGGCCCTCAAGGCGACCGCCCCGCACCTGCGCCACCGCGCCGACCTCGGCGGCGTACGTCTCGACCTGGCCGACGAAGAGCAACTGCGCCGGGCCTACACCGAGTTGACCGAGCTGTTCGGTCCGCCGCAGGAGCTGCGGCCGGTCGTCCAGGCGATGGCGCCACGCGGTGTCGACACGGTCGTACAGGCGGTCATCGACCCGGCGGCCGGACCGGTGCTGTCCTTCGGGCTCGCCGGGGCCGCCTCACAGCTCCTCGGCGACACCGCGCACCGATTGATTCCGGTCACCGACCGGGACGCCACCTCCCTGGTCCGGTCGATCCGCACGGCACCGCTGCTGTTCGGCTGGCGCGGTTCGGCCCCGGTGGACACCCCTGCCCTCGAGGAGCTGCTGCTGCGCGTGTCGCGGCTGGTCGACGACCATCCCGAGGTGGTCGCCGTCACCCTGGAGCCCGTCGTCGTCGCGCCGCACGGCCTGAGCGTGCTCGGCGCCACAGTGCGGCTCGCGCCCCCGCCCGCCCGCGACGATCTCGGTCCGAGGACACTTCCGGTGTACTGAGCGGCGACGAGCGGTGCCTCGCAGTCAGTGCACCCCCGTAGGATGGACGTCATGGCCAAGACCAGTACGACGACCCAGGGGCTGCGCGCGGCGATCGAGCGCAGCGGCTATTACCCGGCTCTCGTGGCCGAGGCGGTGGAAGCCGCCGTGGGCGGCGATCCGATCCGGTCGTACCTGGTCCATCAGGAGACCACGTTCGACGCGAACGAGGTGCGCCGCCATGTGACCGTGCTGGTCCTCACGGGCACCCGCTTCATCGTCAGCCACACCGACGAGCAGGCCGCGGACGACACCTCCCCGACGCCGTACGCGACGACCTCCACGGAGTCGGTGAAGCTCGGCCGGATCTCTTCGGTCGTCGTCAGCCGCGTCGTCGCCAACCCCGAGGCGTACACGCCGGGCACGCTGCCCCGCGAGGTCGTCCTGACCATCGGCTGGGGCGCCGTCTCCCGCATCGACCTGGAACCCGCCGCCTGTGGCGACCCCAACTGCGAGGCGGACCACGGCTACACGGGCAGTTCGACGGCGGACGACCTCAGCCTGCGCGTCAGCGAGGCCGGGGACGGCCCGGAGACGGTGCGCCAAGCGCTCGCCTTCGCACAGTCCCTCTCCGAGGCGACCGCGGACCTGACCCACTGATGGCGCTGACCACCTGGGACGACCACCCGGAGCCGCTCGCCGCCGGTTCGGCGCCGGTCCCCGAGTACGGCACCGGCTCACTGGCCGACCTCCTGCCCACCCTGGCCGCGGGCATGGGGGTGCCGGGTCACGGCGCCGCCATACCGGAGCTGACCGCCGCCGACCGCAACTGCGTGTTCCTCGTCGACGGGCTCGGCTGGGAACAGCTGAAGGCGCACCCCGAGGACGCGCCCTTCCTGACCTCGCTGCTCGGCTCCTCGCGCGGCGGCAGCGGCCGGCCCCTCACGGCCGGATACCCGGCGACCACCGCGACCTCGCTCGCCTCCGTCGGCACCGGACTGCCACCCGGCGTGCACGGCCTGCCCGGCTACACGGTCCGCAACCCCGACACGGGTGAGCTGATGAACCAGCTTCGCTGGCAGCCCTGGACCAAACCGCGGGCCTGGCAGCCCTACCCGACGGTCTTCCAGCTCGCCGACGCGGCCGGCATCCATACGGCGCAGGTCTCCTCCCCGACCTTCCAGAACACCCCGCTGACCAAGGTCGCCCTCAGCGGCGGAACGTTCCTCGGGCGGCTGACCGGCGAGGACCGTATGGACCTGGCGGCCGAGCAACTCGCCGCCGGCGACCGGGCTCTGGTCTACACGTACTACGCCGAACTCGACGGCGCGGGCCACCGTTTCGGTGTCGACTCCGATACCTGGCGCAGCCAGCTCATGTGCGTCGACCGGCTCGTCCAGCGGCTGGCCGAACAGCTGCCGCCGCGCTCCGCCCTGTATGTCACCGCCGACCACGGCATGATCGACATCCCGTTCGACGAGCAGCACCGCATCGACTTCGACGAGGACTGGGAGCTGCGCGCCGGGGTCGCCCTGCTGGGCGGAGAGGGGCGCGCCCGCCATGTCTACGCCGTGCCGGGCGCCGAGGACGATGTCCTGACCTGCTGGCGCGAGGTGCTCGGCGAGCAGTTCTGGGTGGCCTCGCGGGACGAGGCGATCGCGGCGGGCTGGTTCGGCCCGCACGTCGAGGAGCGTGTGTACCGGCGCATCGGCGACGTGGTCGCGGCGGCCCGCGACGACGTGCTCATCATCGCCTCCGAACGGGAGCCGAAGGAGTCGGCGATGGTCGGCAACCACGGCTCGATGACGGCCGTCGAACAGCTGGTGCCCCTGCTGGAAGTCCGTACCTGAGCGCCGCGCGTCCCGTCGCCCAGTAGGCTGCTGAAGATCCGCACGCCCCGAACCCCTGCCCCGAAAGGTTCTCAACTCCCCATGCCCGAGCTGGTGTTCTTCTCCGGAACGATGGACTGTGGGAAGTCGACGCTGGCTCTCCAGATCGAGCACAACCGCTCCGCGCGGGGACTGCAGGGCATGATCTTCACGCGCGACGACCGGGCCGGCGAGGGCAAGCTCTCCTCACGGCTCGGCCTGGTGACGGACGCGGTGGAGGTGGCGGACGGGCAGGACCTGTACGGGTACGTAGTCGACCATCTCTCGCAGGGCGGGCGTGCGGACTATGTGATCGCCGACGAGGCGCAGTTCCTGGCGCCGGAGCAGATCGACCAGCTGGCCCGTGTGGTCGACGACCTCGGGCTCGACGTCTACGCCTTCGGCATCACCACCGACTTCCGCACCAGGCTCTTCCCGGGATCGCAGCGCCTGGTCGAGGTCGCCGACCGGGTCGAGGTCCTCCAGGTGGAGGCCCTGTGCTGGTGCGGCGCCCGCGCCACGCACAACGCCCGTACGGTCGGCGGGGCGATGGTGGTCGAGGGTGCCCAGGTGGTCGTGGGGGACGTCAACCAGTCCGCAGACGAGATCGGCTACGAGGTCCTGTGCCGTCGCCACCACCGGCGCCGGATGACCGCGGCCACCGCCCGCGCGGCGGCCCTGTCCCCGGACGTCCTCCCCGTGCCGTCCACCTGACGCCCAGGACTCACCCGAGAGACTGGCCTTCTCACCGGAGAGGCCGACCGTTTCACCCGAAAGGTCAGCCCAGCGGGCTGACCACCGAAAACGTCGCGCCCTCCGGGTCGGCGACCGTGATCATGTGACCCAGGGCCGTGTTGCACATGGCGCGTACGATGTGGCCGCCCAGTTCGGCGACCCGTTCGGCCGCCCGGTCGGCGTCCACGACCTGGAAGTACGTCATCCAGTGCGCGCCCCGGTCGCGGGGCAGTGCCTGCCCGACACCGTGGATGCCGGCGACCGGACGGCCCTCGATGTGGAGGGTGATGTAGTCGAAGTCGGGGGAGACGACCGGCTCCTCGGCGTAGCCGAAGACGGTCCGGTAGAACGGGGCGACACTGGCCGTGTCGTAGGTGAGGAGCTCGTTCCAGACCGGGGTGCCGGGTACGCCGGTCAGGCCCGTGCCGAGGTGGTCGGCAGCCTGCCAGATGCCGAACACCGCGCCCATGGGGTCGCAGGCTATGGCCAGCCGTCCGGCCTCGGCCGCGTCCAGGGGGCCCACGCCCACGGTTCCGCCGCAGCTGCGTACCTGCTCGGCGGTCACGTCCACGTCGTCCGAGCCGAGGTACGGCGTCCAGGCGATGGGCAGATGGCGGTCCAGCGGCAGCTGGCCGATGCCCGCCACCTCGTAGCCGTTCAGCACGGCCCGCACATATGGTCCGAGCGGCTGTGGTCCGGGCCGGAACTCCCAGCCGAACAGCGCCCCGTAGAACTCCTGGGTCGCGGCCATCCCGTGCACCATCAGACTCACCCAGCACGGCGTACCGGGTGCGTGCCTCTCATGCGTCGTGCCGGTCAGGCCCGCCGACCCCCGTGCCTCGGTCATCGTCACTCTCTCCTCGGCCCCTCATGGCGGCCGCTCAGCTTCCGCCCGCATGCCCGTGCGCCGCGCACGCGCAGGGGCACGCCTCGTGTCGATGCTCGCACCACCGGTCGCGTCCTACGGTCGGGCCGCGCCGTGGCGAGGCGCCCGGCGGCCCGAGGTACCCCTGCCCGATGCGCGATGTCGCGTCCCGTTTCCCTGGCGGTGCGGCGTGCCGGCCGTGAGCATCGGCTGTACAGCATGTGCCCGAACCCGTACACGCGGTCACCGGACCTGTTCGGCGGAGCAGAGTAGCCGGACCTGAGCGACTCGGCCACCCCGTGCGCGAGGATGGGGGCCATGAAGGCCATCATCTCCGCATCCGAACTCGCGAGCGACTTGGCGGGACCGCAGCCGCCGACGCTGCTGGACATCCGCTGGCAGTTGACCGCCGCGGCGGCGTCCGGCGCCCCTGTTTTCGACGGCCGCGCCGCCCACGCCGCCGGTCACATTCCGGGCGCCGTCTTCGTGGACCTGGACGCCGATCTCGCCGATCCGCCCGGCCCCGCCGGGCGGCATCCGCTGCCCGGCACGGAGCGTTTCGGCGCTGCCATGCGGGCCGCCGGCGTCTCCTCGGAGCGGCCGGTCGTCGTGTACGACGGCGGGCAGGGCTGGGCCGCCGCACGTGCGTGGTGGATGTTGCGCTGGACCGGGCACCCGGACGTCCGGGTGCTCGACGGTGGACTCCCCGCATGGCAGGGGCCGCTCGCCACGGGGGCCGAGGAGCCGGCCCCCGGAGACTTCCGGCCCCTGCCGGGGGCCCTGCCGCTCCTGGACGCCGACGGTGCCGCGGCACTCGCCCGGACCGGGGTGCTCCTCGATGCGCGGGCCGGTGAGCGCTACCGGGGCGAGGTGGAACCGATCGACCCCGTGGGCGGCCACATTCCGGGTGCGGTGTCGGCGCCGACGTCCGAGAACGTCGATGAGGACGGCCTGTTCCGGCCGGCCGTAGAGCTCGTGGACCGTTTCAAGTCGCTGGGTGTCAGGGAGGGGACCGAGGTCGGGGTGTACTGCGGTTCGGGTGTCTCCGCGGCCCACGAGGTGCTGGCGCTGGCGGTCGCGGGGATCACGGCCGCGCTGTACGTGGGGTCGTGGTCGGAGTGGTCCGGCAACACCGGTCGCCCGGTCGCGGTCGGTCCGGACCCGCAGTGAACGCGGGGGCGGGGTCCACGCGAGCGCGTGGACCCCGCCCCCGGACGTCGGGTCAGTCCTGCTTCTTGCGCCGGGTGCCGAAGACGATCTCGTCCCAGCTGGGTACCGCCGCTCTGCGGCCGGGCCGGACGCCGTCCGCCTCGGCCTGGCGGTCCGTCGCACCGATCAGACGGTCACGGTGGCTGCCGACGCTGCGCGGCATCAGGACGTCCGCGTAGGCGGAGCCGGCCGAGGCCGCGGGCGCCGGCGGCTCCTCCGCCGCGGGCTCCTGCACGGGCTCCTCCTGCGGCTCGGCGGGCCGCTCCGGCACCACCAGGTCGCCGCGGAAGCTGGGCACCGCCTCCAGAAGACTGGTGAGCGAGTCACGCTCACCGGTGCTCTCCTCCGGCGGTTCGGACGACTGCGCCGGCAGGACGGGTCGCTCCGCCTGGCGCTCCAGGGCGCGGTCCATCCTGCCGTCACGCGGCAGCCGGGCGATCCGCGGCTTGAAGGGGTAACTCGGCTCGGCTGCCGAGAAGTCGTCGGACTCGCCGATCAGCGACCGCGCCTCGTCGTCGACCGCCTGGACGAGCCGTCGGGGCGGGTCGTACGTCCAGCTCGCCGAGTGCGGCTCACCCGCGACCCGGTAGACGAGCAGCACCTCCCAGGTGCCGTCGTCGCGGCGCCAGGAGTCCCACTGGACGGTGTCCTTCTCGGCGCCCCGCAGCAGCAACCGCTCCTGGACGGCCTCGCCGAGCTGGGGACCGGCGTTCTCGCCGGGCCGGCGCACGGGTGTCTTGCGGGCCCGCTCGGCCATGAAGGCGCGCTCAGCCAGCACGGGGCCCTCGAAGCGCCGTACGCGGTCGACGGGGATCCCTGCGAGCTGCGCCACCTCTTCGGCGGTCGCACCGGCGCGTATACGGGCCTGGATGTCACGGGGGCGGAGATGACTCTCCACCTCGATCTCGATCTGGCCGAGGCGGGGACGGTCGCCGCGTACGGCGGCGCGGAGCCGTTCGTCGATCGGAAGCGTGTACTCCGTGCTGTCCGCAGCCTTCAGCACCAGCCGTGTGCCGTCATTGGAGACGGCCACGACACGCAGTTCGGGCATGGGGACCTCCCGGGTGGTGCCTGCCGACGTCACGTGCGTCGCTGCTTCCGCTAGTCGAGTGTGGCCTGCCCGGGTGCAGCCTGCCACAACCTTGCCGAGTTGCCCGGCGTGTCGGGCATGGGCCCTGGGTCGCCGTTATGGCACGGTTACCTATTCGCAACGCTAAGTGACGATACCCGTCACCCTGTGCGACCAGCCCCCCCCCGGCGGTCCAGCAAGGCCCCGGACGCCCTGGCGGGAGACCGGACCCAGGGCTCGCAACAGTACTCCATTCGGGCCACCTGAGTAGATCGGCGCGCCGCCCGACTTCTGGCAAGGGGTGTGACTCGGCCGCCCACTGCACCGTTTCGCGGCCGAAAAACGTGGCGCACCTCACCCGACGCGCAGCACCGCAATCACCCTGCGACGGAAAGGCGACCGAATCTGATGGTCCGTCAAACACCTTCCCTAGGCGCCGAATACGCGGCGCAGATAGTCGTTTCCGAAGCGCCGGTCGGGGTCGAGACGGTCCCGCAGGGCGGTGAATTCGCCGAAGCGCGGGTAGACCTCGGCGAGGTACTCCGCGTCCCGGGTGTGCACCTTGCCCCAGTGCGGGCGTCCCTCGTGGGCCGTGAAGATGCGCTCGGCGGCGGTGAAGTACGCCTGATAGGGCGTACCGCGGAACATGTGTACAGCGATGTACGCGGTGTCCCGCCCGGACGCCGTGGACAGGGCGATGTCGTCGGCCGGGGCGGTGCGCACCTCGACGGGGAAGCTGACGCGCAGGGGCGAGCGGTCGACCATCGCCTTCAGTTCGCGCAGCGTCTCCACCAACGCCTCGTGCGGGACGGCGTACTCCATCTCCACGAACCGCACCCGGCGCGGCGATGTGAAGACCCTGTAGGGGATGTCGGTGTAAGTGCGGGCCGACAGGGCGCGGCTGGAGATCCGGGCGATCGCCGGGATGGTGGCGGGCGCGGCGCGGCCGACCCAATTGGCCACCTGGAAGACCCCGTTGGAAAGGAATTCGTCCTCGAACCAGCCGCTCAGCTGTCCGATGGGCTTCTCGGGGCCGAGGCTGCGGTTGTTGCGCTTCGTGTTGGTGTTCCCGGTGTGCGGGAACCAGTAGAACTCGAAGTGCTCGTTCTCGGCCCACAGTTCGTCGAAGTCGGCGAGCACCTTCTCCAGGGGCATCGGCTCCTCGCGGGCCGTCAGCAGAAAGATCGGCTCGACCGCGAAAGTGATCGCGGTGATGATCCCCAGGGCGCCGATCCCGATGCGTGCGGCCGCGAAGACGTCCGGGTTCTCCTTCTCGGAGCAGCTCAGCACCGAGCCGTCGGCCGTCACCAGTTCCAGTCCCCTGATCTGGGCGGCGATCGACCCCGAGTCGCGGCCGGTGCCGTGGGTGCCGGTGCTGGCGGCGCCGGAGACCGTCTGTTCCATGATGTCGCCCATGTTGGTGAGCGACAGCCCCTCGCGTGCGAGCGCGGCGTTGAGTCTCTTCAGCGGGGTGCCCGCCTCGACGGTGACGGTCCCGGCCTCGCGGTCGATCCCGCGTATGCCGGTCAGCAGTTGAGGGCGTATCAGTACGCCGTCGGTCGCGGCGGCGGCGGTGAAGGAGTGCCCGGTGCCGACGGCCTTCACCGTCAGCCCGTCCTCGGCCGCCCGCCGTACGGCGGCGGAGAGTTCCTCCACCGACGCGGGGGTGACCTCCCGCCGGGGCCGGGCGGTGACGTTCCCCGCCCAGTTACGCCACGTGCCGCTCTTCCCGCTCACTGTGGTGCTCATAGGGCCCTCCCCGCTGCGGAACCGGCCTACCCAGCCGGCGATACCCGAGGAAACCGACCGCGACCGCGACGGCCCCGGACACCGCCGGAACCCCGTACCCGGACCTCGCGCCGGCCGCGTCGATCACCCAGCCGGCCAAGGAGGAGCCGATCGCGACCCCGACCGCGAGCCCGGTGGATATCCAGGTCATTCCCTCGGTCAGATGCGCGCGTGGTACGTGCCGCTCGATGAGGGCCATCGTCGTGATCATCGTGGGTGCGATGGACAGGCCCGCAACGAACAGCGCCACGGCCAGAAACAGCAAGTTTCCGACCAGTAGGAGGGGGATCATACTCACGGCCATGGCACATATGCCCAGCAGCCATCTGCGTTCCGGCGCCCCGGTGAAGCGGAGCAGGCCGAAGACGAGGCCGGCGACGCAGGAACCCGCCGCGTACAGCGCCAGGACGACGCTCGCCGCGGCCTTGTGGCCCTGCTCGTCGGCGAAGGCGACGGTCACCACGTCGACCGCGCCGAAGATGGTGCCGGTGGCCACGAACGTGGCGACGAGCACCCTCAGTCCCGGTGAGCGCAGCGCGGTGCCGCCGGTGTGGTGCTCTCGCGGGTGCGGCTCGGGCTCGGTGGCGCGCTGGGCGGTCAGCCAGAAGACGCCCGCCGCGAGGAAGCACGCGGCGAGCAGCGGCCCGGCCTCCGGGAACCAACTCGTGGACAGGCCGATGGAGATGATCGGTCCGAAGATGAAGCAGACCTCGTCCACCACCGACTCGAACGAGTAGGCGGTGTGCAGCTGGGGAGTGCCCCGGTACAGGGCTGCCCAGCGGGCCCTGATCATGGCGCCGAGGCTCGGCACCGCGCCGATGCCCGCGGCACACACGAACAGCACCCAGTCCGGCCCGTTCAGATACGCGGTGAGGAGCAGCCCGGTGGCCGCGGTCAGGGCGCAGAGCGTCGCGGGGCGCAGTATCCGGCGCTGCCCGTACCGGTCCACGAGACGCGAGACCTGCGGGCCGAGCGCGGCGGCGGAGAGCGCGATGGTGGCGGAGAGCGCCCCCGCGAGCCCGTAGCGCCCGGTGAGCTGGGAGATCATCGTCACCACGCCGATGCCCATCATCGACAGAGGCATCCGGCCGAGGAAGCCGGCGGTGGAGAAACCCTTGGAACCGGGAGCGGCGAACAAGGCGCGATAGGGGCTGGGCACGGGGTCTCCGATGCTTCCGGTAAGGCATGAAAAGCGATCATGCGCCTTACGAGTTAGGCAACCCTAACGTATGCGCAGCTCACCGTCCGCACCAGTGTGCGGACGGCACCGTGGTCCGCCTCAGTAGACCCGGTTCCGGGACCGGCGGACCACGGTGCACCGAACGCCCGGTCGATCATCCGTGAACGGCTGCCCGGCACGGGCGGGTGGCAGGAGCGTTGCCGGAGGCGGGTGGCAGGATCGTAGACATGCCCGACGCACTAGACGCCAGACCGTACGACGCCCTGCTGCTCCTCTCCTTCGGAGGCCCGGAGGGCCCGGACGACGTGGTCCCGTTCCTGGAAAACGTGACGCGAGGCCGGGGTATCCCCAAGGAGCGCCTGAAGGAGGTGGGGCAGCACTACTTCCTCTTCGGCGGGGTCAGCCCCATCAACAGCCACAACCGCGCCCTTCTCGACGCGCTCCGCAAGGACTTCGCCGACCACGGCCTGGACCTGCCCGTCTACTGGGGCAACCGCAACTGGGCGCCCTACGTGACCGACACCCTCCGCGAGATGGTCGCCGACGGCCACCGCCGCATTCTGGTCCTGGCCACGAGCGCGTACGCGTCGTACTCCGGCTGCCGCCAGTACCGCGAGGACCTCGCGGGGGCGCTGGCCGCCCTGGAGGGCGAGGGCCTCGAGCTGCCGCGGATCGACAAGCTGCGGCACTACTTCAACCACCCCGGCTTCGTGGAGCCCATGATCGAGGGCGTCCTGAAGTCCCTGGCCGACCTCCCCGAGGACGTCCGGGACGGCGCCCACATCGCCTTCAGCACCCACTCCATCCCCACGTCGGCGGCCGACACCTCCGGCCCGGTCGAGGAGCACGGGGACGGCGGGGCCTATGTGAAGCAGCACCTGGACGTGGCCCGGCTGATCGCCGAGGCCGTGCGCGAGCGGACCGGCGTCGACCACCCCTGGCAGCTCGTCTACCAGTCGCGCTCGGGCGCCCCGCAGATCCCCTGGCTGGAGCCGGACATCTGCGACCACCTGGAGGAGCTGCACGACGCAGGGGTCCCGGCGGTCGTGATGGCGCCCATCGGGTTCGTCTCGGACCACATGGAGGTGCTCTACGACCTCGACACCGAGGCCACGGCCAAGGCGCAGGAGCTGGGGCTGCCGGTGCGCCGCTCGGCCACCGTGGGCGCCGACCCGAGGTTCGCCGCCGCCGTCCGCGACCTGATCGTCGAGCGCGCGACGACCGAGCGGGGGCAGCAGGCCGCCCCGTGCGCCCTCGGCGCCCTGGGCCCGAACCACAACGTCTGTCCGGTGGGCTGCTGCCCGGCCCGCGCCCCCAGGCCCGCCGCCGCGGGCGCCGACAGCCTCTACGCGTGAGGAACACCGTGATCGAGCAGTCCGAGCCGTCGCAGCGGCTGAAGGCCGAACTCCTGGAGATCGCGCTGGACGCCGCGACCCGCGCGGGCGCCTTCCTGCGCGACGGGCGCCCCGAGGACCTCGGGGTGGCCGCCACCAAGTCCAGTGCCATCGACGTCGTCACCGAGATGGACATCGCTGCCGAGAAGCTCATCACCGGGCTCCTGTCCGACCGCCGGCCGGACGACGGCCTGCTCGGCGAGGAGGGGGCCAGTGTCGAGGGCAGCAGCGGTGTCGAGTGGGTGATCGACCCGATCGACGGAACGGTCAACTACCTCTACGGGCTGCCGAGCTGGTCGATCTCCATCGCCGCCCGCAAGGACGGGGAGACGCTGGTGGGAGTGGTCCACGCCCCCATGCGCGAGGAGATCTTCCGAGCCGTCCAGGGCGAGGGGGCGTTCGTGAACGACCGCCCCGCGCGGGTGCGTCCCGCGGCCGAGCTCGGCCTGGCCCTGGTGAGCACCGGCTTCGGCTATCTCGCCGAGCGCAAGGCCCAGCAGGCCGAGGTGGCCCGTCGGCTGATCCCCGAGGTGCGGGACATCCGGCGGGGCGGCTCGGCCGCGATCGACCTGTGCGATGTGGCGGCGGGCCGCCTGGACGCGTACTACGAGCGGGGGCTGAACCCCTGGGACTACGCGGCCGGCGACCTGATCGCGCGCGAGGCGGGCGCGCTGACCGGCGGCCGCCCCGGGGAGCCGATCTCCCCGGCCTTGACGATCGCCGCCCCACCGGGTCTCTTCGAGCGGCTCCAGGCCCGGCTGGACGAGCTGGGAGCGTGGCACGACTGAGCACACCCACCCGGCCCGTGCGTGACCCCAGGGCCCGGGCCTGAGGCTCGTGGGCGGGTTCCCGGGCCGGATCGACGGGCGTGCGCCGGCCGGGGGAGCGCGCTCGACGGACCGACCGGTGGTCCGTGCGTGGCTTCGGCAGGATCACTCACTCGGCCGCCCACCCGTGCGGGCTCCGGCGATCCCGCCTCCGGGGGAGTGCCGGGCCCGGGCCTTCGCTCCCACAGCCCAGGCATGCGAAGCGGGCCCTGGCCTGGATCTGCCGGGGCCCGCTCGGTGCGAGCTGATCAGACGCGCGTCGCGCCGACTTCCACACCGTGCTCGGCGGCAAGGCGATGCAGGTCGTCGAGCTCCGACTGCTCGACCTCCGCGAGGAAGTCGTCGCCGGTTTCGCGCGCCCGCGTCAGGTCGGACTCGGTCGCCCGTATGCGCTGCAGAAGTCCTGCGGTGAATGCGTCCATGCTGCGCCCCCTCGTCCTGGGTCGTGGGTCGATGGCACGGGGGTGTGCCGTTGGGAAGGTCGATCACGTCTCCACTGGGTGCCCAGCGCAGCCCTGGCTGGGCGGCGACGGTGCCGGACACCCACGCCCGCCCTGCGGGAAGCGGTGAGCAGCCGACCACATCGTGGTGTGCCACATGCAGAGCGTGATCGCGGGGTGTAAAGCCGTCCTCCCCCCGCGCCCTTCCACGGAAACCTCAACCGCCCGAGATTTTTTCTCATTCCCGGACCGCCGCCCCGGTATGGCGGAGCGCCTCACCCCGTCTTACAGCCGGTTTACGGCCGAAAAGGGCAGGATGGAGCTCATCCACGACAGACCTGCCCGTGGGCTGCCCGCAATCGGGTGACGCGGGTGGACAGAGGAAGGACAAGCGACGTGCGCGTACTCGTCGTCGAGGACGAGCAACTGCTCGCCGATGCGGTGGCCACGGGACTGCGCCGGGAGGCCATGGCCGTCGACGTCGTGTACGACGGTGCGGCCGCCCTGGAGCGCATCGGCGTCAACGACTACGACGTGGTCGTCCTCGACCGCGACCTCCCGCTCGTGCATGGCGACGACGTCTGCCGCAAGATCGTCGAGCTCGGCATGCCCACCCGGGTGCTGATGCTCACCGCTTCGGGCGACGTCAGCGACCGCGTGGAGGGCCTGGAGATCGGCGCCGACGACTACCTCCCCAAGCCGTTCGCGTTCAGCGAGCTCATCGCGCGCGTACGCGCCCTCGGCCGGCGCACGAGCGTGCCGCTGCCGCCCGTCCTGGAGCGCGCCGGGATCAAGCTGGACCCCAACCGCCGTGAGGTCTTCCGGGAGGGCAAGGAGGTGCAGCTCGCCCCCAAGGAGTTCGCCGTCCTGGAGGTGCTCATGCGCAGCGAGGGTGCCGTGGTCTCGGCCGAGCAGCTCCTGGAGAAGGCCTGGGACGAGAACACGGACCCCTTCACCAATGTCGTGCGCGTGACCGTCATGACCCTGCGCCGCAAGCTCGGAGAGCCCCCGGTCATCGTGACCGTGCCCGGCTCCGGATACCGGATCTGATGACCGTGTCGCCGACACCCGCACCGCCCATGGCACCTCCCAAGCCCACGTGGGACCCGCGCCGTCCGGAACTCGCGTTCCCGTTGCTGCGCCCGACCATCCGCATAAGGCTCACGCTGCTGTACGGCGGCATGTTCCTGATCGCCGGCATCCTGCTGCTGTCGATCATCTATCTGTTCGCCGCGCATGCGCTCAACGTGGGCAGCGAACTGCCGTTCAAGATCCTCTCGGGTCAGGTCGCCAGCGACACCTGCAACTTCCCCGCGTCCCCCACGGCGAACGAGCTCAACAACGCCATGAACGCGTGCGTGAACGAGCAGCGCCAGCACGCCCTCGACAACCTGCTCAGCCGCTCGCTGCTGGCCCTCCTGGGCCTTGCCGTGATCGCCTTCGCCTTCGGCTACGCGATGGCCGGCCGTGTGCTCTCGCCGCTCGGCCGGATCACCCGTACCGCGCGTGCGGTGGCCGGCTCGGACCTGTCCCGCCGTATCGAGCTGGACGGCCCCGACGACGAGCTGAAGGAGCTGGCGGACACCTTCGACGACATGCTGGAGCGGCTGCAGCGGGCGTTCACCGCCCAGCAGCGCTTCGTCGGGAACGCCTCGCACGAGCTGCGCACGCCGCTGGCGATCAACCGCACGCTCCTCGAGGTGCACCTGTCCGATCCGGCGGCGCCCGTCGAACTGCAGCAGCTCGGCAAGACGCTGCTCGCCACCAATGAGCGCAGTGAACAGCTCGTGGAGGGCCTGCTGCTGCTCGCCCGCAGCGACAACCAGATCGTCGAGCGCAAGCCCGTCGATCTGGCGGAGGTGGCGTCCCAGGCCGTCGACCAGGTGCACGCCGAGGCGGAGGCCAAGGGCATCGAGATCCGTGGCCGTCGCGGCCCGGCGGTCGTCCAGGGCAATGGGGTCCTGCTGGAGCGGATCGCCCTGAACCTCGTTCAGAACGCGGCGCGTTACAACATCCCGGAGGGCGGCTGGGTCGAGGTGACGACCGAGCTCCAGCACGGCGAGGCCGTGCTGGTGGTCTCCAACACCGGACCGGTGGTCCCCGCCTACGAGATCGACAACCTCTTCGAGCCCTTCACCCGGCTCCGTACGGAGCGCACGGGCAGCGACAAGGGCGTGGGGCTGGGTCTGTCGATCGCGCGGTCCGTGGCGCGCGCCCACGGCGGGCACATCAGCGCGCAGCCCCGAGAGGGCGGTGGATTGGTGATGCGCGTCACCTTGCCCACCTGAGAGGGCGTTGGCTCGGTCGGATGTTCGCTTTGCGCAGAATTTTCTGATCCGGGACCTCGACTGTCCTTGTGTGATCGATCACAGCGATGTTTTTCCAGCCATCTACTCTCTGTGATCGTTCGAGTGCCCATAAAGCCTAAAAATCCGGGTTTTCCCGGGCCTTGATCACGGGAAGTACACGGTGAGATGCCTTTGTGCTGGGGCACACGGACCGTGTACGGTCCCGTTCGCCATCCAACCCGATCACTCTTGAGGAGTCCGGTTGGGTGTCGATTGAGTAACAGACCTTGATGTGAGGCAAAATCTCCGCCTCGAGGCGGGCACAAGTCCGGCCTCTCACGCGTTACGTGCGCTGGAGACACCCGCAGACACCCAGAGGGGGAGAGCGAAATGGCAACCGACTACGACACCCCACGCAAGACCGACGACGATGTCGACTCCGACAGCCTTGAGGAGCTGAAGGCCAGGCGGAACGACAAGTCCGCTTCTGCCGTCGACGTCGATGAGTTCGAGGCCGCAGAAGGCCTTGAGCTGCCGGGCGCAGACCTCTCGAACGAGGAGCTGGCCGTCCGTGTGCTGCCGAAGCAGCAGGACGAGTTCACCTGCATGAGCTGCTTCCTGGTGCACCACCGCAGCCAGCTGGCCCGGGAGAAGAACGGTCAGCCGATCTGCCGCGACTGCGACTGAGGACGGGTCGGCCGTGACTGGCTCGACCCCTCCTCGGAAGCGCCGCTTCCCGCACAAGGGAGCGGACCTGGAGCCCTCCGAGGGTTCCCGTGGCGCACGTGACGACGAGCGGGGCTCTTCCGATCCGGGAGCAGCCTCGCTCGAACCGGCACAAGCCTCCACGGCCCCGGAAGGGCCCGAGGTACCGGCCCGACCGCCGGTACCCGTGTGGCAGCGCCGTGCGGCCGCCGTCCGGGACGGGGTCCAGGAAGGCGTCCGCAAGGGCGGTGGCTGGGCCAAGGTGGCCCTGGTCAACCTCACCGACCGGGTCATCGAGACGGCCCCGCGGATCCCCGTCCGTGACCTCGCGGCGCTCCGCAGGCAGTTCCCCGGCCTCGGGCCCGAGGAACTGGCCGACAAGCTGGTCGCGGGCGCGGCGAGGGGGACGGCTACGGTCGGGGCCGGCATCGGGGCCGCGGCGATGCTGCCCGTGCCGCCTGCCATGCCGACCGAACTGGCCGCGGAGATCACCGGAGTCGCCGGGGTCGAGATCAAGCTGATCGCCGAACTGCACGAGGTGTACGGGCGGCGGCCGGCCGGGAACCTCGCCCAGCGCAGTACCGCCTATCTGCGCTCGTGGTCGGGCGAGCGCGGCATCGACGTGACCAGGCCGTCGACCATAGACACGGCCCTCGGTGGTCAGGTGAAGCGCAGACTGCGACAGCAGATCATGAAGCGGGTGGTGCGCGACCTGCCCAGTCTCATGCCCTTCCTGGTGGGCGCCGCGGTGGGGGCGGTCATGAACGGGCAGGACACCCGACGGCTCGCGGATCGCGTCCGGTCGGACCTGCGCAAGGTGCAGGTGCCGTGGGAGGCCCTGCCGGAGCTGCCGCCGCTGGAGCAGCCGAAGGACGCCCTGCCGCCGGGGTACTGACGGGCCGGCGCGGTCCCGCTGTCACCCCCGCGCCCGGGCCGCCTTGATCGCGGCTGCCAGCTTCTCCGGCTCCCTGGTCGACAGATACAGGTACGGCGTCGGGTCCTGCGGGTCCGTCACCTCGACCTTGAGAGCGGTCGGGATGTAGGCGCGCAGGAGCATGAAGGCGCGCGTGTTGGCCTTGTGGGTGCGCCAGGCACGGGCCTCCTCCGCGTCCAGGATCTCCGAGTCGCCGAGCGCCGACACCGGGATCTTCGCCTCGCCGGCGATCAGCGAGTCGCCCACCACGCGGATGCGGAGGGAGCCGTACGAGCTCGCCACCACCGCCGCGGCGGCGGTGCCGCCGACCAGCCCGCCGAGCAGCGGCAACGTGCCGAAGGGGAGCAGGATCAGGGCCAGCGCGACACCGGTCAGGAGGCACATCAGCCACCAGGACCGCGGCGCGGTGAGACGTTCTTCGTACGGCGGCGCGGAGAGCTGCATGAAACCAAGCTTGGCACGGTGTCCGAAGCGCGCTCACGCGCGGGTAAGGTCTGCGCCTGTGAGTGGTACTTCCGCAGCTCTGACGCCTCCCGACCACGCCGTGGCGCCCGTACGGCACCCCGATGCCCCGGCGCCGGGTGAACTCCTCGGCGCCCACTACGGGCAGTGCTTCGGATGCGGGGGAGAGCAGCCTCACGGGCTGCACCTGCAGGCGCGGGCCGGTGAGGGCGTCTCCATCACCGCCGAGTTCACCGTCCAGCCCGCACACCAGGGCGCGCCCGGCCTGGCCCACGGCGGGGTCCTCGCCACCGCCCTGGACGAGACCCTCGGCTCCCTGAACTGGCTGCTGCGCACCATCGCGGTGACGGGACGGCTGGAGACCGACTTCGTCCGGCCGGTCCCCGTGGATACCGTCCTGTATCTGGAGGCCGAGGTGACGGCGGTGGCCGGACGGAAGATCTATTCGAGGGCGACCGGGCGGATCGGCGGCCCGGACGGGCCCGTGGCCGTCCGGGCGGAGGCCCTCTTCATCGAGGTGAAGGTCGACCACTTCATCGACAACGGCCGCCCCGATGAGATCCAGGCGGCCATGAACGACCCGGACCGGCTCCGGCGCGCACGAGCCTTCGAGGTGAATCCATGAGCAGCGACCCCGTGAACGTGCTGATCCGGCGCCTCGACCCCGACGTACCGCTTCCGGCGTACGCGCATCCCGGCGACGCCGGAGCCGATCTGCGCACCACGGAAAGCTGCGAGCTCGAGCCGGGAGAGCGGGCCGTACTGCCCACGGGTGTGTCTGTGGCGCTCCCCGAGGGGTACGCGGCCTTCGTGCATCCACGGTCCGGTCTCGCCGCCCGCTGCGGTGTCGCCCTCGTGAATGCCCCGGGGACGGTTGATGCCGGGTACCGTGGGGAGATCAAGGTGATCGTGGTGAATCTCGACCCGCGCGAGTCCGTGCGGTTCGAGCGCTTCGACCGGATCGCCCAATTGGTCGTCCAGCAGGTCGAGAGGGTCCGCTTCCAGGAGGTGGCGGAGCTTCCCGACTCGGCGCGGGCCGCAGGGGGCTTCGGGTCCACCGGCGGTCACGCCGCAATGGGCGGCACAACGGGTGGGAATCGATACGCTTCGGTCGTATCCGACCGGGAAGGACAGTGACGTGTTCGGACGTCGCAACAAGAAGGATGCCGCCGAGGACGCGGCCGGCGAGGCCGAGCAGGTCGTCGACGGTGTCGACACTGAGGCGGACGAAGAGGCCGAGCACGAGCGCGTGAGGCTCGAACCGGAGCCCCGGCCCGACGGCCCCTGGGACAGCACCGAGGTCCGGGAGCCCGGCGAGGGCCGGGTGGATCTCGGCGGTCTGCTCGTGCCCGGGGTCGAGGGCATGGAGCTGCGGGTCGAGGTCGCGGGAGACGCGATTGTCGCGGCCACCGTCGTCCTGCGGGACAGCGCCGTCCAGCTGCAGGCCTTCGCCGCGCCCAAGCGCGAGGGCATCTGGGGCGAGGTGCGCGAGGAGATCGCCAGCGGCATCACCCAGCAGGGCGGCATCGTCGACGAGGTCGAGGGACCGCTGGGCTGGGAGCTGCGCGCTCAGGTACCGGTGCAGCTGCCGGATGGCACGGGCGGATTCCAGGTCGTCCGGTTCATCGGTGTGGATGGTCCCCGCTGGTTCCTGCGCGGTGTGATCTCCGGTCAGGGTGCCGTGCAGCCGCAGGCAGCGGGCCTGCTCGAACAGATCTTCAGGGACACGGTCGTGGTCCGCGGCGAGGGCCCGATGGCGCCCCGCGATCCGATCGTCCTGAAGCTGCCCAACGACGCGCAGATGGTGCCCGAGGGCGTCCAGCAGGAGGAGGGCTCCCGCTTCTCGGGCGGCATGGGCCAGTTGCAGCGCGGACCCGAGATCACCGAGGTCCGCTGACAGCTTCACGTACACAACCGACACGAGGCCGTACCCCGCAGGGGGTACGGCCTCTTCGTGTGCGGCCCCTTGACGGCCAGTTGGTCTGTACCTATGGTCACCGGCCAACGCGAGCGGACCCGACCGGCCGGCAGCAACAACCTCTTCGTGGCCTGGGAGACCCTCACGCACGGGGACAACCCCTCCTGATCCGCGTACGGCGGCCGTGGCTCCGCTGCCTCGGAGCCCGGCCGCCGTACCGTCCGCGGGGCTCGGCGGACGCATCAGGGTTGCGTCAAAGCGGCCCTGGCCGAGGCGCCCCGTCCCATTTGCCGTGATTATTGGCCGTAAAGTCGACGCAGCGTACGCAGGTGTGATGGGAAGACAATGGGGCCATGGGACGCGGCAAGCTTCGGATCTACCTCGGTGCGGCACCCGGCGTGGGCAAGACATACGCCATGCTGTCCGAGGCACACCGGCGCGTCGAGCGCGGCACGGACTGCGTGGTGGCCTTCGTCGAGCACCACGACCGCCCGCGCACGGCGGTGATGCTGCACGGCCTGGAGCAGATACCCCGCAAGGAGCTGGTCCACCGCGGCTCGGTCTTCACCGAGATGGACGTGGACGCGGTCCTGCGTCGTGCCCCCGCCGTCGCCCTGGTGGACGAGCTCGCCCACACGAACATTCCCGGCTCACGCAATGCTAAGCGCTGGCAGGACGTCGAGGAGCTGCTGGCCGCGGGGATCGATGTGGTCTCGACCGTCAACATCCAGCACCTGGAGTCCCTCGGCGACGTCGTCGAGTCCATAACCGGCATACGGCAGCGCGAGACCGTACCCGACGAAGTGGTGCGGCGCGCGGACCAGATCGAGCTGGTCGACATGTCGCCCCAGGCGCTGCGCCGCCGGATGGCGCACGGCAACATCTACAAACCGGACAAGGTCGACGCGGCCCTGTCCAACTACTTCCGGCCCGGAAACCTGACCGCCCTGCGTGAGCTGGCCCTGCTGTGGGTGGCGGACCGGGTCGACGAGTACCTGACCGCGTACCGCAGTGAGCACCAGGTGTCGAAGATCTGGGGTTCGCGCGAGCGGATCGTGGTCGGGCTCACCGGCGGCCCCGAGGGGCGGACGCTGATCCGCCGGGCCGCGCGGCTCGCGGAGAAGGGCGCAGGCGGCGAGGTGCTGGCCGTCTACATCTCCCGCACCGACGGGCTCACCTCGGCCTCGCCGAAGGAGCTCGCCGTCCAGCGCACCCTCGTCGAGGATCTGGGCGGCACCTTCCACCATGTGGTGGGCGAGGACATACCCGCGGCGCTGCTGGACTTCGCCCGCGGCGTGAACGCGACCCAGATCGTGCTCGGCTCCTCGCGCCGCAAGACCTGGCAGTACATCTTCGGACCCGGTGTCGGTGCGACGGTCGCCCGCGAGTCCGGCCCCGACCTCGACGTGCACATCGTCACCCACGAGGAGGTCGCCAAGGGACGCGGTCTCCCGGTGACCCGCGGGGCGCGCCTCGGCCGTACGCGCATCCTGGCGGGCTGGCTGGTCGGCGTCGTCGGGCCGGTCGTGCTGGCCCTGCTGCTGATCGCCGTGCACCTCGGTCTCGCCAACGACATGCTGCTGTTCCTGGCCCTGACCGTGGCGGCGGCCCTGCTCGGGGGGCTCTTCCCGGCGCTCGCCTCGGCCGCGCTGGGCTCCCTGCTGCTGAACTACTACTACACGCCCCCGCTGCACCGGCTGACGATCGCCGACCCGAGGAACATCGTCGCCATCGTGATCTTCGTCGGCGTCGCCGTGTCGGTGGCCTCGGTGGTGGATCTCGCGGCCCGGCGCACCCACCAGGCGGCACGGCTGCGCGCCGAGTCGGAGATCCTCTCCCTCCTCGCGGGCAGTGTGCTGCGCGGTGAGACCAGCCTGGACGAGATCCTTGAACGGGTGCGCGAGACCTTCGGCATGGAGTCGGCGGCGGTGCTGGAACGCACCAGCGAGCTCGATCCCTGGACCTGCGCGGGCAGCGTGGGCCAGGGCGCGCCGACCGGACGGCCGGAGGACGCCGACGTGGACGTGCCGGTGGGCGACAACATGGCGCTGGTGCTGTCCGGGCGGGTACTGCCCGCCTCGGACCGCCGGGTGCTGGCCGCCTTCGCCGCCCAGGCGACGGTGGCCCTGGACCGCCAGCGCCTGCGGCAGGAGGCCGAACAGGCCCGCGCGCTGGCCGAGGGCAACCGGATCCGCACCGCCCTGCTGGCGGCCGTCAGCCATGACCTGCGCACCCCGCTCGCGGGCATCAAGGCCTCGGTCACCTCGCTCAGGTCGGACGACGTGGAGTGGTCGGACGAGGACCGCGCCGAGTTGCTCGCGGCGATCGAGGAAGGGGCCGACCGGCTCGACCACCTGGTGGGCAACCTGCTGGACATGTCCCGGCTGCAGACCGGTACCGTCACCCCGCTGATCCGGGAGGTCGACCTGGACGAGGTCGTTCCGATGGCGCTCGGCGGAGTGCCCGAGGACAGCGTGGAACTGGACATCCCGGAGACCCTGCCGATGGTCGAGGTGGACGCCGGACTCCTGGAGCGCACGGTCGCCAACCTCGTCGAGAACGCGGTCAAGTACGGCCCCCTGGGGACGCCGGTGGTGGTCTCGGCGAGCGCCCTCGCCGACCGCGTGGAGGTCCGTGTCGTCGACCGCGGTCCGGGTGTGCCCGACGAAGCGAAGGAACGGATCTTCGAGCCCTTCCAGCGGTACGGTGACGCTCCGCGCGGTGCCGGCGTCGGCCTAGGCCTGGCGGTCGCCCGCGGCTTCGCCGAGGCCATGGGCGGCACCCTGACCGCCGAGGACACCCCCGGCGGCGGGCTCACGATGGTGCTCACACTTCGGGCCGTGGAAAGTGTTCTCGGCCCCGAACGACTCGCTGAACCAGAAAGGCAAACCACATGACCCGGGTGCTCGTGGTCGACGACGAGCCGCAGATCGTGCGCGCCCTCGTGATCAACCTGAAGGCGCGCAAGTACGAGGTCGACGCGGCCCCCGACGGCGCGACTGCACTCCAGCTCGCCGCCGCCCGCCACCCCGATGTCGTGGTGCTGGACCTCGGGCTGCCGGACATGGACGGCGTCGAGGTGATCAAGGGCCTGCGCGGCTGGACCCGGGTGCCGATCCTGGTGCTGTCCGCACGCCACTCCTCGGACGAGAAGGTCGAGGCGCTCGATGCGGGCGCCGACGATTACGTCACCAAGCCGTTCGGCATGGACGAGCTGCTGGCCCGTCTGCGCGCCGCCGTCCGCCGCGCCGAGCCGACCGGCGGCGGTGACGACGACGTGATGGTGGAGACCGACGGCTTCACCGTCGACCTGGCCGCGAAGAAGGTCAACCGCGACGGCAAGGACGTACGCCTCACCCCCACGGAGTGGCATCTGCTGGAGGTGCTCGTCCGCAACACCGGGCGCCTGGTCAGCCAGAAGCAGCTGCTGCAGGAGGTATGGGGGCCGTCGTACGGGACGGAGACCAACTATCTGCGGGTCTACATGGCCCAGCTGCGACGGAAGCTGGAGACTGACCCCTCGCACCCGAAGCACTTCATCACCGAACCCGGCATGGGCTACCGGTTCGAGAAGTGAGCCGGGCCGCCTGGGCGGTGCCTCGGGTACGCCGGTGCGAGGCGTCCCCCGGTAGGCTTTCGGTATGACTGCTGTCCCCCGCTCCGAAAGGCCGGTCGGCCGGCTCCGCCGCATGCTCGACCGTCTCTCCTCCTCGCAGGAGGAGCTGGATTCGGAGGAACTGCGGGAGGACGCCGAGACCACCGGCTGTACGCGGATCGGGGACTGCCACGACCGGCAGATCGTCACGGTTACTGGTACGTTGCGCACGGTCACGCTGCGCCCGCGGGCCGGTGTGCCGGCGCTGGAAGCCGAGCTGTTCGACGGTTCGGCGGCCCTGGACGTGGTGTGGCTGGGCAGGCGCTCCATCGTCGGGATCGAGCCGGGACGCAAGCTGATCGCGTCGGGCCGGATCTCGATGAGCCGGGGCCGCAGAGTCCTGTTCAACCCGAAGTACGAACTCAGACCACTCGGACGGGAGTAGCCGGTGACGTCACTCGAGAAGCCGACCGAAGACGCCCAGCACGATTCGCGGGCGGTGACGGAGGCCGCGCTCTTCGAGGCGTTCGGCGGGGTCCGCGGCATGGTCGAGACCGTGGTGCCGGGCCTCCTGTTCGTCACCATCTTCACGATCAACAAGGACCTGCACCTGTCGGCGATCGCCGCGCTCGCGGTGTCGCTGCTGCTGGTGGTGGTACGCCTCGTCAGAAGGGACACCGTCAAGCACGCCTTCAGCGGTGTGTTCGGTGTGGCGTTCGGCGTGGTCTTCGCGATGATGACCGGCAACGCCAAGGACTTCTATCTGCCGGGCATGCTCTACACCCTCGGCCTGGCCCTCGCCTACATCATCACCACGCTCGCCGGAGTCCCCCTGATCGGCCTGATCCTCGGCCCGGTCTTCAAGGAGAACCTCTCCTGGCGCACCCGCAACCCGGGACGCAAGAAGGCCTACGCCAAGGCCAGCTGGGCCTGGGGACTGATCCTGCTCGCCAAGTGCGCGATCCTCTTCCCCCTGTACTGGTGGGCCAACACCGCCCAGCTCGGCTGGGTGCTGGTCACACTGAAGATCCCGCCGTTCCTGCTCGCCGTCTGGCTCACCTGGGTGTTCCTGGCGAAGGCACCGCCGCCGATCGACGTCTTCGCGGAGATGGAGGCGGAGGAGAAGGCCGAGAAGGAACGGACGGTCGCGGTGGGGGAACACGAGGCCTCCGCGGGCCGGCATCGCCGGCAGTCCTGAGCTCTGTCGCCGGACTCCCGCCTGCGTCGCCCCGCAGCGGGGGCCGCGCCCCCGGGGCCCCTTCGCCCTGAACGGTTTCCTTCTCGAACGCCGGACGACGGACCGACGCGGGGCCCCGGACCCGTCCGGGGCCCCGCGTCGACCGCGATCCGGACTAGGCGTCCTCGCGCCGCACCGAGAGCAGTTCCTCCAGCTGCTCCTCACGGGCCTGGGCCGCCACGAACAGCAGCTCGTCGCCCGCTTCCAGCGAGTCCTCCCGCGACGGGGTCAGGACCCGGGTGCCGCGGATGATCGTCACCAGGGACGTGTCCTCCGGCCACTGCACGTCGCCGACCTGCGTGCCGGCCAGGGCCGACTCCGGGGGCAGCGTGAGCTCGACCAGGTTGGCGTCGCCGTGGCTGAAGCGGAGCAGCCGGACCAGGTCGCCGACGCTCACCGCCTCCTCCACCAGCGCCGACATCAGACGCGGCGTGGAGACCGCCACGTCGACGCCCCATGCCTCGTTGAACAGCCACTCGTTCTTGGGGTTGTTCACCCGGGCGACGACGCGCGGGACGCCGTACTCGGTCTTGGCCAGCAGGGAGACGACCAGGTTCACCTTGTCGTCGCCCGTCGCGGCGATCACCACGTTGCAGCGCTGCAGCGCCGCCTCGTCCAGGGACGTGATCTCGCAGGCGTCGGCCAGCAGCCACTCCGCCTGGGGCACGCGCTCCACCGAGATCGCGGTCGGCGCCTTGTCGATCAGCAGGACCTCATGCCCGTTCTCCAGGAGCTCGCCCGCGATCGAACGGCCCACGGCACCGGCTCCGGCAATGGCGACCCTCATCAGTGACCGCCCTCCCTTTCAGGACCCTCGGCGAACGACGCCTCGACCTTCTCGACGTCGTCCGTCCGCATCATCACGTGCACCAGGTCGCCTTCCTGCAGCACCGTCTGGGACGTCGGCAGCATCGTCTCGCCCAGCCTGGTGAGGAACGCCACGCGGACACCCGTCTCCTCCTGCAGCCTGCTGATCTTGTGGCCGACCCATTTCGGCGAGGCGTGCACCTCGGCGAGCTGGACACCGCCGGTGGGGTCCCGCCACAGCGGCTCGGCACCCGACGGCAGCAGCCGGCGCAGCATCTGGTCCGCGGTCCAGCGGACCGTGGCGACGGTCGGGATGCCGAGCCGCTGGTAGACCTCGGCGCGGCGGGGGTCGTAGATACGGGCCGCGACGTTCTCGATGCCGAACATCTCGCGTGCCACGCGCGCGGCGATGATGTTCGAGTTGTCGCCGCTGGAGACGGCGGCGAAGGCGCCGGCCTCCTCGATGCCCGCCTCGCGCAGGGTGTCCTGGTCGAAGCCGACTCCGGTGACACGACGGCCGCCGAACCCGGAGCCCAGTCGTCGGAAGGCGGTGGGGTCCTGGTCGATCACGGCGACCGTGTGCCCCTGTTGCTCCAGGGTCTGGGCAAGAGCGGATCCCACTCTTCCGCAGCCCATGATGACGATGTGCACGACCGTCCTTCCGATGTCAATGGTCACGGCTCAGTCGAAACGCCAAAGACAGGGTCTCAGACCGCCGACCAAGCTACACATGCGCGGTCTGCCCGGGGCACCCCTGTGACACGCGCCGGACCGCTTTGTGCGCTGTGCGGGAGCCGGTGCCGCGAGCACCGGGGAAGAGTCAGGAATCCGGCGCCGGCGAGTGCCGCCGCGGTGCCGGGGCATTGCGCGGTCGTGTGCGGAGAAGTGTCCGGCGGCGGCAGCGGACGGGAGTTCGCCGTCGACCCGTGCGCGACCGGTCACCTGCGGAATCCGCAGCCTGGCCGCTGTGCGGTCGCATTCGTGAGGCAGATCTCCCTCAGCGGGTGGAGGGCTCCCAGTAGGAGCCCTTACGATCCTCTGTTGTGTCCAAACTGACCGACGTGCCCAAACGCATCCTCATCGGGCGCGCCCTGCGCAGTGACCGGCTCGGGGAAACGCTGCTGCCCAAGCGCATCGCCCTCCCCGTCTTCGCCTCCGACCCCCTGTCCTCCGTGGCCTACGCGCCCGGAGAGGTGCTGCTGGTCCTGTCCATCGCGGGCGTGTCGGCCTACCACTTCAGCCCCTGGATCGCGGTCGCGGTCGTCGTGCTGATGTTCACCGTGGTCGCCTCCTACCGGCAGAACGTGCACGCCTACCCGAGCGGCGGCGGCGACTACGAGGTGGCGACCACCAACCTTGGCCCCAAGGCCGGCCTCACCGTCGCCAGCGCGCTGCTTGTCGACTATGTGCTCACGGTCGCTGTGTCGATCTCCTCGGGCATCGAGAACCTGGGCTCCGCGATCCCGTTCGTCGTCGAACACAAAGTGCTCTGCGCGGTCGCCGTGGTCGTGCTCCTCACGCTGATGAACCTGCGTGGGGTCAAGGAGTCCGGCACGCTGTTCGCCATTCCGACGTACGTCTTCGTCGCGGGCGTCTTCATCATGATCGTGTGGGGGGCGTTCCGCGGGCTGGTGCTCGGCGACACCATGCGGGCGCCCACGGCCTCGTACGAGATCAGGGCCGAGCACCAGGGCCTGGCCGGCTTCGCGCTGGTGTTCCTGCTGCTGCGCGCCTTCTCCTCCGGCTGCGCGGCGCTCACCGGTGTCGAGGCGATCTCCAACGGCGTCCCGGCCTTCCGCAAGCCCAAGTCGAGGAACGCGGCGACCACGCTGGCGATGATGGGCCTGCTCGCCGTCACCATGTTCTGCGGCATCATCGCGCTGGCCATGACCACCAAGGTCCACATGGCCGAGGACCCCGCCGCCGACCTGCTCCATCACGGTGTGGCGCTGGGCTCCGGCTATGTGCAGAACCCGGTGATCTCGCAGGTCGCCGAGGCCGTCTTCGGCAAGGGCAGTTTCCTGTTCATCGTGCTCGCGGCGGCGACCGCGCTGGTGCTGTTCCTCGCCGCGAACACCGCGTACAACGGCTTCCCGCTGCTCGGCTCGATCCTCGCCCAGGACCGCTATCTGCCGCGCCAGCTGCACACCCGCGGCGACCGCCTCGCCTTCTCCAACGGCATCGTGCTGCTCGCCGGCGCGGCAAGCCTGCTGATCTTCATCTACGGCGCGGACTCGACCCGGCTGATCCAGCTGTACATCGTCGGCGTGTTCGTCTCGTTCACGCTCAGCCAGACCGGCATGGTCAGACACTGGAACCGTCACCTGGCCATCGAGCGGGACCCGGCCAAGCGCCGTCACATGGTGCGCTCCCGTGCCATCAACACCTTCGGCGCCTTCTTCACCGGCCTGGTCCTGGTCGTCGTCCTCGTCACGAAGTTCACGCACGGCGCCTGGGTCGCTCTGCTCGGCATGTGCATCTTCTACGCGACGATGACCGCGATCCGCAGGCACTACGACAGCGTCGCGGAGGAGCTCGTGGCCCCCGAGGGCCCCAGCGACGACAGCGTCCGCCCGTCGCGGGTCCACTCGGTGGTGCTCATCTCCAAGATCCACCGGCCCACGCTGCGCGCCCTCGCCTACGCAAAACTGCTGCGCACGGACACCCTGGAGGCGCTCAGCGTCAACGTCGACCCGGCGGAGACCAAGGCGCTGAAGGACGAGTGGGAGCGGCGTGCCATCGATGTGCCGCTGAAGATCCTGGACTCGCCCTACCGCGAGATCACCCGACCGGTGATCGAGTACGTGAAGAGCCTGCGCCGCGAGTCCCCGCGCGACGCCGTGTCCGTGATCATCCCCGAGTACGTGGTGGGCCGCTGGTACGAACACCTGCTGCACAACCAGAGCGCGCTGCGGCTCAAGGGCCGGCTGCTGTTCACACCGGGCGTCATGGTGACCTCGGTCCCGTATCAGCTGCAGTCCTCGGAGGCCGCGAAACTCAGGGCCCGCAAGCGGCAGGACTGGAACGCTCCGGGTGCGGTGCGCCGGGGCCCGGCGGAGGAACGGGCCAGGGAGACGTCGTCTTCGCAGGGCTGAGGCCACTGTGGTGAACGGCCGGGTCGCACCCACGTAGACTGGTGGGCTGTCGTCCGGCCGTGCCGGTCTCGCAGTCGTCCCCCCTCTCGTATCTGGAGTCGTCCCGCCATGCAGGCAGAACCGAAGAAATCGCTGGTGGGGGAGGAGTACGAGGTCGAGATCGGCCCCGTCGCCCACGGTGGCCACTGCATCGCCCGTACGGAGGCCGGCCAAGTCCTCTTCGTCCGGCACACGCTGCCGGGCGAGCGAGTCGTGGCGAGGGTGACGGAGGGCGAGGAGGGCGCCCGCTTCCTGCGCGCGGACGCGGTGCGCGTGCTGGAAGCCTCCAAGGACCGCATCGAGGCACCCTGCCCGTACGCGGGTCCCGGTCGCTGCGGCGGCTGCGACTGGCAGCACGCCAAGCCGGGCGCGCAGCGCCGCCTCAAGGGCGAGGTGATCGCCGAGCAACTGCAGCGGCTCGCCGGCCTCACTCCCGAGGAGGCGGGCTGGGACGGCACGGTGGTGCCGGCCGAGGGCGACAAGGTTCCGGCGGGCGAGGTGCCGCAGTGGCGCACCCGGGTGCAGTACGCGGTGGACCCCTCCGGAAAGGCGGGCCTGCGCAGGCACCGCTCGCACGAGGTGGAACCGGTCGACCACTGCATGATCGCCGCCGAGGGTGTCAGTGAGCTGGGCATCGAGAAGCGGGACTGGACGGGCATGGACTCGGTCGAGGCGATCGCCGCGACGGGCTCGCAGGACCGCCAGGTGATCCTCACGCCGAAGCCGGGCGCGCGACTGCCGCTGGTGGAGCTGGACCGGCCGGTGTCGGTCCTGCGGGTCGACGAGAAGACGGGTGGTGTCCACCGTGTCCACGGCCGGCCCTTCGTCCGCGAACGTGCCGACGGCCGTACCCATCGCGTGGGCGGCGGCGGCTTCTGGCAGGTCCATCCGAAGGCGGCGGACACGCTGGTGACGGCCGTGATGCAGGGGCTGCTGCCCCGCAAGGGTGAGATGGCGCTGGACCTGTACTGCGGCGTCGGCCTCTTCGCGGGCGCGCTCGCCGACCGGCTGGGCGACAAGGGCGCGGTGCTCGGCATCGAGTCCGGCAAGCGCGCGGTGGAGGACGCCCGGCACAACCTGGCGGACTTCGACCGCGTCCGGATCGAACAGGGCAAGGTCGAGTCGGTCCTGCCGCGCACCGGCATCACGGAGGTCGACCTGATCGTCCTGGACCCGCCCCGTACTGGCGCGGGCCGCAGCACGGTCGCCCATCTCTCGACCCTGGGCGCGCGCCGCATCGCCTACGTGGCCTGCGATCCGGCCGCGCTGGCACGGGACTTGGCGTATTTCCGGGAAGGCGGGTACCAGGTGCGGACGCTCAGGGCGTTCGACCTGTTCCCGATGACGCATCACGTGGAGTGCGTCGCCATTCTCGAGCCAGTCCGATAGGCCGTCTGACGCGTAAATAAACAGCAGGTCAGGATGGGTGTGTGCATGGCTGGATGCCCGGTGGTCTCAGTGGGCCGCCGGGTGTCCGGACCGTGCGGTGCTCAGGCTGCGCTTTCGATCGGGTTGAGGGTGACGGTGTAGCCGAGCTGGTTGAGGGCGTTGATCGCGCGGCGGGTGGCGCGTTCGGGGTCGCGTTGGGTGAAGTAGTCGCCGCCGAGCTCGTGGTAGGGGACGTTGTCGGTGAGCATGTGCCAGATCGCGGTGATGATCGAGTGCTCGACGGCGACCAGGGCTTTGAGCGGGCCGCGGCGTGAGGTCAGCCGTTTGTAGCGGGCCTGCAGGTAGGTGCCCTTGGTTCTTACCGCGCCGAAGGCCGCGAGCCCGAGGGCGCCCTTGAGATACGGGTTGCCGGGGCGGACCTTGGTGTTCTTGGCGCGGCCGGCGGACTCGTGGTGGCCGGGGCAGACCCCGGCCCAGGACGCGAGGTGTTTGGCGGAGGCGAACCGGGCCATGTCCCCGCCGGTCTCTGCGATGATCACTTCGGCTGTGGCCTGGTTGATCCCGGGGATGGTGTCGAGCAGGTCGAGGGCGGGGCGAAAGGGGGCCATCGCCTCCTCGATCCGCTCGTCCAGTTGCCTGATGGCGCCGGTGAGCTGGTCGTACTGGTCCAGATACAGCCTCGTCAGGAACGCGTGGTGGTCACGGAAGCGACCGGTCAGGGCCTCGGTGAGTTCGGGGATCTTGTTGCGGAGCTTGCGCTTGGCCATCTCCGCGAGGATCTGCGGGTCGCCTTCCCCGTCGATGAGGGCCTCCAGCATGGCCCGGCCGGAGACGCCCATGATGTCGGAGGCGACCGCGGCGAGCTTGATGCCGGTGTCCTCCAGCAGCTTCTCCAGCCGCTGCACGATCTTCCCGCGTTCGCCGGTCATCCGGGTGCGGGCCCGGGTCAGGTCCCGCAACTCGCGCACCGGCTCGGGCGGCACGAACGAGGGCCTCACCAGGCCGTGGGCGCCGAGCTGGGCCAGCCAGGCCGCGTCCGAGACGTCCGTCTTGCGGCCGGGCAGGTTCTTGACCTGCCGAGCGTTGACCAGGATCACGTTCAAGCCCTCGGCCAGCACGTAGTAGTGAAGTCGGCCCGGGGCGCGGCTGCGGTCTTGCGACCGCACCGTTTCCCCGGACCGCTTCCCGCACCCGCCGTGCGACTTTCACCGCAACGGGCGCTCCACGAGCCCCGTTCAGGAAACCGGGGTTGCTCCTCATCCCGTGGTCGGCCACGGAGTTGGAATAACTGTTCCCCGATACCGGTAGCGCGTTGTGCTGACCTTCGCGGGATTGAACAGCTTTCTGTCCTCGGTGCCTGGCCACCAGCCACCGCCGCAGAAACGGCGGCGCAGGTCCTTCACGGTGATCCGGCGGTGCTTCCTGAACAACCATTTCATGACCCGAGCCCATGCGTAGGAGCTCAGGTACTTGAAGGTCACACTGGACACCCCGGGCCGGAAGTAGGCGCACCAGCCCCGCAGGATCCAGTTGAGCTGGATCAGCAGGGCATCGAGCGGCTGGC
>NZ_JBSFJX010000073.1:0-42182 GCF_053598275.1 Streptomyces sp. NPDC001156
GCGGAGCCCCGGTGCGGCCGGGCGGCGTGCACGGGTGCGGCGTACGCCTCGTGCGAACCGTCCACCGCGAGCAGCGAGAGCGCGGCGACGACCTGAGTGGCGCCGATCAGCCCGCGCAGCTCGTGCAGCGCGAGCGCGGCCTGGCCGAGGGTGAGGGCGTTGCTGCTGATGAAGGCGAGGGCGTCGTTGTTGTCCAACGCCTGGGGCTCCGGCGCGCCCGTACCCCTCCATGCATGCTCGCCGGCGAGCGCGAGGCCCGCCTGTGCCAGCGCCGCGATGTCGCCGGTCCCCACCGACCCGAACTCGTTGACGACCGGATACGCCCCACTCTCCAGGGCCTCGCACAGCGCCGTGACCACGCCGGGCCGCAGGCCGGCGCCGCCCGCGAGCAGCTGGTTGGCCCGTATGGCCAGCATCGCCCGGACCTGACGGGTCGGCAGCTCCGCGCCGATCGCGCCCGCGTGGCTGCGCAGCAGGCGCAGTCCGTGTCCGGCGGCGGCGTCCGTCGGCACGTCCTCGGTGCGGTTCGCGCCCACGCCTGTCGAGCGGCCGTAGACACGTCCCGTCGCCGCGATCCGCCGGGCGGCGTCCCAGGACTCCGTCACCCGCTTCATCGCGTCGGTGCCGGGGACGGGCCGCGCGGAAGCGTCGGCGAGGCGCACGACGTCGGCGACGTCCATGCCGCATCCGTCGAGGACCACGACATCATGGGCGCTGTTCAGCGCCCCGTCCACGATCCGTGACGACATCACCCGCGGACACCCACCAATCCGGACATCGGATCTCGCTTGCCGACCATGAGCAACCAGCGATCATGCCGGACCATTGACAAGCTATTCAGACACCTAGAACTCTGCATGACGATATGCAGGCCAGGCAAGAGACCCTGATTCGATTCGTCGCGCCCTGTCGCGTCCCGGCCGAGCCCGGCGGACCCCAGCAGGAAAAGGGGGGCTACCCCCAGTGCGGAGCGGGGTCCGGCTCCCTAACGTGTGACGCATGAGCGGAATGGACGCGCGGGACGCCGACCTCAAGAAGGAACTCAACGCCACCCTGCAGGCCCGCAGGGAACTGGGCGAGGAGTACGAGACGGCGCTGGTCGACTCCTTCCTGGAGAAGGTCGACCAGCGCATCGACACCGCGATCGACCGCCAGGTGCGGCGGCAGCTGGCCGAGCAGCAGATGGTGGTGGCGCGCGGCTCGCGGTCACCACGGGCGACGGACTCCTGGGGCGAGCGCTTCGGCTTCGGCATCGTGTCGCTGGTGCTGGCCATCCCGCTGTCGGCGATCGGCGCGGGTACCGCCCATCTACCTGGCCTGCTGATCAGCTGGGCGGGCATCGTCGGTGTCAACGCCGTGCAGGCCGCCCGCACCACCCCCGGGCTCTTCGGCAGCCGCCGCAAGTCGCGCGAGGACGGCGACTGGGAGAACTGATCCCGCGGTCTGCGCCCACAGCGGAGCGCACGTCAGCCGCGGTGGCCGGGCAACGGCCACCGCGGCTGACGTGCGCCGGGAAAGAGATGCGTCTGCACCGGGAAGGCGACGCGCGCGTGCGCCGGAAAGGAGATTCGCGCGTCCACCGGGAACGGCATGCGCCTGTGCACTGAAAAAGAAATGCGCGGGGACCGCCGCACCCCCGTTGCCGGGGGGCGGGACGACGGCGGTCCCCGCGAAGGACGCGGGCCGGGTCAGGGCCGGGCTTGCGCGTCCGTGGCGTCCATGGAGGTCCGGGAGCCGCTCCGGAGGTCCTTGGCGCCGTTTCGTCGCCGGCGGTGGCGGGGAGCCGCTCCCGCCTGCCGACACCCACCAATGTGCCGGACCCGTGTTAAGTGTGTGCTGCGCGAACGTGACGCGCTCGTACCACTTCCGAAAGGCCCGTGTCCCCACACGTCACCGCACGTTCCCCGGCGACACGGCCGGTTCACCGGGCGTTCGCTACTGCTTTCCCCCCTTGGCGAGGAACGCCAGCAGATCCTGCCGACTCACCACGCCGCTCGGCTTGCCCTCGACGAGGACGATCGCGGCGTCGGCCGTACCGAGCACCGACATCAGGTCCCCGACCGGTTCGCCGGAACCGACCTGCGGCAGCGGCGCCGACATGTGCTTCTCCAGGGGGTCGTCGAGCGAGGCGCGCTTGGTGTACAACGCGTCCAGCAGCTCGCGCTCGACGACGGAGCCCACGACCTCGGCGGCCATCACGTCCGGGTGACCGGCACCGGGCTTGACGATCGGCATCTGCGAGACGCCGTACTCGCGCAGCACCTCGATGGCCTGGCCCACCGTCTCGTCCGGATGCATGTGGACGAGGGTGGGGATACCGCCCTCCTTGTCGCTCAGCACGTCGCCGACGCGGGCGTTCGGGCCGGCGTCCTCAAGGAAGCCGTAGTCGGCCATCCACTCGTCGTTGAAGATCTTGCTGAGGTAGCCGCGGCCGCTGTCGGGCAGGAGGACGACCACCACGTCGTCGGGGCCGAGCCGCTCGGCGACCCGTAGCGCCCCCACGACGGCCATGCCGCAGGAGCCGCCGACCAGCAGCCCCTCCTCCTTCGCCAGCCGCCGGGTCATCTGGAAGGAGTCCTTGTCGGACACCGCGACGATCTCGTCCGGGACCTCCGGGTCGTACGCGGTCGGCCAGAAGTCCTCGCCCACGCCCTCGACCAGGTACGGCCGCCCGGACCCGCCGGAGTACACCGATCCCTCGGGGTCGGCGCCGATGACCTTGACCCGGCCGCCGCTGGCCTCCTTCAGGTAGCGCCCGGTACCGGAGATGGTCCCGCCGGTGCCGACGCCGGCGACGAAGTGGGTGATCTTCCCCTCCGTCTGCTCCCACAGCTCGGGGCCGGTGGAGTGATAGTGCGACAGCGGGTTGTTCGGGTTGGAGTACTGGTCCGGCTTCCAGGCGCCGGGCGTCTCACGGACAAGCCGGTCGGAGACGTTGTAGTACGAGTCCGGGTGCTCCGGGGCCACCGCGGTCGGGCACACGACCACCTCGGCGCCGTACGCGCGCAGCACGTTGATCTTGTCCGTGGAGACCTTGTCGGGGCACACGAAGATGCACTTGTAGCCCTTCTGCTGGGCCACGATCGCGAGACCCACGCCCGTGTTCCCGCTGGTCGGTTCGACGATCGTGCCTCCCGGCTTGAGCTCGCCGCTCTCCTCGGCCGCCTCGATCATGCGCAGGGCGATGCGGTCCTTCACGGAACCGCCGGGGTTGAAGTACTCGACCTTGGCCAGCACGGTCGCCTGGATACCGGCGGTCACGCGGTTGAGCCTCAGCAGCGGGGTGTTGCCGACCAGGCTGATCATCGAGTCGTGGAATTGCACCGTTGTCTCCGGTTGCTGCAAAAGAAGTGGTCGTGGTGGTTCCGCCAGCGTAAGGGCTACCGGGCGGTCCGCAGGAGCGGGCCGTCCCGGGCGTTCACGTCCGGTTGAGATTGGACGACAGGGCGTACGGGGCAAGCACTGTGTACGGCTATGAGGAGGTGGCGGCGACGCATGTCGAGCATGTCTAGGGCGAGGGTGGCCCGGCGCATCGCGGCGGGCGCGGCGTACGGCGGTGGCGGAATCGGCTTGGTCGGTGCGGCCGCCGTCGGTCTGCTGCTGGCCGAGGTGCAGATGGCCAAGCGTCATGTGGGCAACGGCAACAGCCCGCACCCTCCGAGTGCGAACGGCCTGTACGGCTGGGACTCCCCTCGCGCACGCCGGACCGGAAGGGGCGAAGGCTACGCCGCCCTCGACGAACCGCCGCTGCGACTGGTGATGCTCGGCGACTCCACGGCCGCGGGACAGGGTGTGCACCGCTCCCGCCAGACACCGGGCGCTCTGCTGGCCTCCGGTCTTGCGGCGGTGGCGGAACGCCCCGTGGACCTGCGCGTCATCGCGCTCCCGGGAGCGCAGTCCGACGACCTGGACCGGCAGGTCGCGCTGACCCTGGAGGACCAGGACCAGGTTCCGGACATCTGCGTGATCATGATCGGCGCGAACGACGTCACCCACCGGATGCCGGCCACCCGCTCGGTGCGGCACCTGTCGTCGGCCGTACGCCGGCTGCGCACGGCCGGGGCAGAAGTGGTGGTCGGCACATGCCCCGACCTCGGCACGATCGAACCGGTGCAGCAACCGCTGCGCTGGCTCGCCCGCCGCGCCTCCCGCCAACTCGCGGCCGCCCAGACCATCGGAGTCGTCGAACAGGGCGGTCGCACGGTGTCCCTGGGCGACCTGCTGGGTCCCGAGTTCGAGGCGAATCCCCGCGAGCTCTTCGGCCCGGACAACTACCACCCCTCGGCGGAGGGTTACGCCACGGCCGCGATGGCGGTCCTGCCGACGGTCTGCGCCGCCCTGGGCCTCTGGCCCGCCGAGGAGGAGCGTCCGGACGCGTCCCGTCGCGAGGGCTTCCTGCCGGTGGCCCGCGCCGCCGCGGAGGCCGCCTCGGAGGCGGGCACCGAGGTCACGGCCGCCATGCCGACGGGCCCACGGGGCCCCTGGGCCCTGCTCAAGCGCCGCCGTCGTCGCCACCTCCCCGCCCCGGAGGACACCCCGGCCACGGCCGCCGAACCCACGTCCTGAGGGCCGCGCCCCGGTCCCAGGCCCGCCTCCGGACACGGCTCGTCCGGGGGCGGGCCCACGGCCGGTGGCCCGGGGACAGCCGCTCGGGGAGAGTCGCGCAGGGCAGCGGCTCCGAAGACCCCGGCTGCACGCCCGTACCTCTCGACTCGGGCACGCGGAGGTACCGTTGAAGCCGCCAAGGAAAAAGCAAGCGCTTAGAAAAGTGCGGCCGGAGTCACACCCCCGTGCTCGTGACCTCCACCGTACGTACGGGTAACTTCCCCGACAGTCCTGCCTTCCCTCGTATGGAGCCGTGATGCCTGAAGCCGTCATCGTGTCGACCGCCCGCTCGCCCATCGGCCGCGCCTTCAAGGGCTCCCTGAAGGACCTCCGCCCGGACGACCTCACTGCCACGATCATCCAGGCCGCCCTCGACAAGGTCCCCGCGCTGGACCCCAAGGACATCGACGACCTGATGCTCGGCTGCGGCCTCCCCGGCGGCGAGCAGGGCCACAACCTCGGCCGTATCGTCGCCGTGCAGATGGGGATGGACCACCTCCCGGGCTGCACCATCACCCGGTACTGCTCCTCCTCCCTGCAGACCTCCCGCATGGCCCTGCACGCCATCAAGGCCGGTGAGGGCGACGTCTTCATCTCCGCGGGCGTCGAGATGGTCAGCCGCAGCGTCAACGGCACGTCGGACATCCCGGGCACCCACAACCCCCTCTTCGCCGAGGCCGAGTCCCGCACCGCCGCCGTCGCCAAGTCCGGGAGCGACGCGTGGCACGACCCGCGCGAGGACGGTCTGCTGCCCGACCCGTACATCGCGATGGGTCAGACCGCCGAGAACCTCGCCCTGCTGAAGGGCGTCACCCGCGAGGAGATGGACGAATTCGGCGTCCGCTCGCAGAACCTCGCCGAGCAGGCCATCGCGAAGGGCTTCTGGGAGCGCGAGATCACCCCTGTGACCCTCCCGGACGGCACGGTCGTCAGCAAGGACGACGGTCCGCGCCCCGGCGTCACCATGGAGGGCGTGGCCGGGCTCAAGCCCGTCTTCCGCCCCGACGGCCGCGTCACCGCGGGCAACTGCTGCCCGCTCAACGACGGCGCCGCCGCTCTGGTCATCATGAGCGACACCAAGGCCCGGGAGCTGGGGCTCACGCCGCTGGCGCGGATCGTCTCCACCGGTGTCTCCGGCCTCTCCCCCGAGATCATGGGCTACGGCCCCGTCGAGGCCAGCAAGCAGGCCCTCAAGCGCGCCGGCCTCACCATCGACGACATCGACCTCGTCGAGATCAACGAGGCCTTCGCCGCCCAGGTGATCCCCTCCTACCGCGACCTCGGCATCCCGCTGGACAAGCTGAACGTCAACGGCGGCGCCATCGCGGTCGGCCACCCCTTCGGCATGACCGGCGCCCGTATCACCGGCACGCTGATCAACTCGCTCCAGTGGCACGACAAGCAGTTCGGCCTGGAGACGATGTGCGTCGGCGGCGGACAGGGCATGGCGATGGTCATCGAGCGCCTCAGCTGACCGCCTCGCGCCCTCGCGCAACGGCCCGGAGTCCCGTTTCCCTCAGGGCTTCGGGCCGTTTTGTGATCGAATCTCCCCCAGGATGTGACCTATCTCCCTCTGGACGAGGTTTACGCAGGTCAGAGTTGTTTCGTCAGCCATCCCCCAGGCAGGGCGCCTGTCCGTTTCGTGACGTTACGCACTGACAGATGGATAGTCCACCCTTCAAGCTGATGTAGGAAGTCGAGGGTCGACTTTGAATCGGGAGTACGTCAGTGAGCGCCATGCCGATAGCTCTGCTGCTCGCCACGGCCGCCACCGCGGGCGTGGGCGTCGCCGTCCTGCTCAGCGTGCGGGCGCTGCGCCGACAGGTCGCGGCGTTGCACGCCCAGCTCGCCGAGAGCCGTAGCGCGCACGCACGCGGATTCGTGCCCGCAGCCCGCTCGACCGCTGACGCGGAGGAGATACGGGCGGCGGTCGCCGAGGCGCTCGCCGACGAGCGGGAGCGGGAACTGGCCGAGGCGCGCGCGTTCTGGGCAGCCCAGGAAGCCCGTGACATCGCCGACGCGCCCACCCTGCTGGGGCTGCCCGACACCGACCTGTTCCTGCCCCGCCAGTCGGACTTCGTGGGCCTGGAGCACGACAGCCTGGAGCCGGTGACCGAGCCCACGGCCGAGGACAGCGAGTTCGCCGGGGGAGACTCCCCCGAACTGGCCGCCGCCCGCCGTCGGCACCCGTCGCACCCCGACTTCGTACCGTCACCGTCGCCCGTGGTGAACGACCACGAGCGTACGGTCGCCTGCCTCGAGGCGCTGGCCGAAGCCCGGACCGAACTCGCCGACGTCCGCCCCGGACCGCTGGGCACCCTCGACGTGTACGTCTTCACCGACGGCACGACGCTGTGCATGACCCCGGGCCACCGCGAGACGGCGGAACGCCTGGCCGCGGCCCTGATCGACGGCGAGGCGCCGGTCCTGCTCGGCGGCTCGGGCGTGTCGGGCGCGTACGCGCTGACGTTCGGGTGCGGCGAAGAGAACGTCTACGTCCTCGCGGACCGCGTCATCGCCTCCCTGTAGGCGCGGACGGCCTCGCCGGGTCCTCTCGGCGAGGCGTCCCCGCAAGGACGGATCGCGTCATGCCGTTCCCGTGGGACGGATCTGTGCGCCGGGGTGTCACACCCCGGCGCGTTTCTGTGCCTCCTCCACGAGTGCCACCGCCTCGCCGAGTCCCGCCGTGTCTTTCAGGACGAGTGCGAGATCGTGCCCGGCCACGGTGATCTGGTCCGCGGCCGCGAACATACCCGCGTCCGGCATCTCCCGCGGCTCGGCCGAGGGGTCCTCGAGAAGCTGGGCGCGGCGCGCCAACTCCCTGGCCAGAGCGAGTGCTTCGGCCGCCGCACTCCGCTGCAGGCGGCTCTGGGGGGCGGCCCGCAGACGGTCGGCGAAGTGATCCACGGCCCGGGTCAAAGGCGTCGTATCAAGCACGCCGTGAGACTACGCGTCGTGGCACGACTGTTGCCAACAGGCGAACACTCAGGCACGGTGACCTGAAGGACCGGCTTCGTCGAGTGCGTCCGGAGGCGCCGATGTCCCAAGTCTTCTCCGAGGAGACCCATCGCAATCTGCTCGCCCGCATCCCCCACTGCACCGGTCGTGAAGTCTCCGACTGGTTGCGCACCGTCGCCGAAGGCCCCTCTCTCTGCTTCGAGGAGAAGGTCAGTTGGCTTCGCCACGAGCACAATCTCGCATACGGCCACGCCAAGGCGATCATTCACGAGTACGACCTGAGGAGGGCCGCGCGCAAACTGCTCTGAGCGCGCACCGCGAACGCGTTCTCCCTGGAAATCCGTACGTCGAAGGGCCCGCGAACCGTGGTTCGCGGGCCCTTCGACGCGGTGCGGCGCAGCGCTAGTCGTTACTGCTGAAGATCGCGACCAGTCGCAGCATCTCCACGTAGATCCACACGAGGGTCAGGGTCAGGCCGAACGCGGCCAGCCAGGCCTCCTCGCGCGGCGCGCCGTAGGCGATGCCGTCCTCGATCTGCTTGAAGTCGAGCGTCAGGAAGAACGCCCCGATCAGGATGGCGATGATCCCGACGATCGCGCCGAGCGGGCCCGTGCTGCGCAGCCCGCCGTCGGGGGCGATCCCGAAGGCGACCAGCAGCAGGTTGACCGCCATGACCAGGATGAAGGCGATGGCGATGGCCATGCCGATCCGCGCGTACCGCGCGGTGACCCGGATCCAGCCCGCCTTGTAGACGAGCAGGGTGGCGCCGGCGACGGCCATCGTGCCGAGAACGGCCTGGAAGGGCGCGCCGGACCATTGCGCGTTGTACATCTTGCTGATCACGCCGAGGAAGACACCCTCGAAGGCGGCATACCCGAGGATCAGCGCGGGCGTGGGGGTGCGCTTGAAGGACTGCACCATCGCCAGGACGAACGCGACGAGGGCGGAGCCGATCGCCAGGCCGTAGCTGGTGGACGAGATCGGAAGCACGGCCCAGGCGATGACGGCGCCGACCGCGACCGTGCCGAGGGTCATCGCCGAACGCGTGACGACGTCGTCCATCGTCATCCGGCCGGTGGTGGCCGGGGCCTGCGGCGGGGCGCCGTACTGGGTCTGCTGAGCGTAAGGGTTCTGCGCGTAGGGGTTGCCGCCCGCGTACGGATTGCCTTGCGCGTACGGGTTGCCCTGCGTGCCGACGGCGGCTCCCCCGGCCTGCGGCGCGGTGTTGAAGCCCGCGTAGCCGTTGTCGCGGCTGAACCCCCGTCGCGAGAAGACCGGGTTGCTGCTCCTCATTTCACTCCTCCATGGCCACCCTGCGTGGCCTTGGCTCAAGAGTAATAGGTGGGCAAAGGATTGACCCTAATGCTTGAGGAGGATCTTTCCCTCGTCGTTGCGCGAAACACGCTACGCGTGCCCTTGATTCCCGGCGAGGCGCCATCTCATCCATGACCAACCTGGGACAGAGTCGAGACCGGCCACTGATCCACCGGGCCGCCGGACACCGGCCGCCGGACGGCCGGCACCGGGTCGACCGGGGGACCCGCTCTCTGCCGAACGGGTCAGACCGGGGTGCCGGTCTCACCCGGACGGCTCACTCCAGCGGGAACCCTGTGTAACCGTCGGCAAGATCGGTCTCGGCGGCCCGCGAGGCGGTGAGCCGTTCCAGACGGGCCAGCTGGATGCGCTCGTCGAACGGCGTGGCCTCCGGGGCGCGGTGAAGCATCGTCGTCATCTCGTAGGAGAACCGCTCGGCCTGCCAGACGCGGCGCAGACAGGTCTCGGAGTACGCGTCGAGCCGCTCCCTCGAGCCGGTCTCCCGCTCATGGGTCAGCGCCCGGGCGAAGGTGACGACGTCCCCGACCGCGAGGTTGAGTCCCTTGGCGCCGGTGGGCGGCACGATGTGCGCGGCGTCCCCGGCGAGGAAGAGCCGTCCGTGACGCATGGGCTCGTGCACATAGCTGCGCATCGGGGTGACGGACTTCGAAGTGATGGGGCCCCGGGCGAGCGTCCAGCCGTCGGCGGTCTCGAAGCGCCGCCCGAGTTCGTTCCAGATCTCCGCGTCCGGCCACTCCCCGGCGTCCGTGCCCGCCGGCACCTGGAGATAGAGGCGGGAGACGGACGCGGAGCGCATGCTCAGCAAGGCGAAGCCGCGCTCGTGGCGGGCGTAGACGAGTTCGTCGTGCGAGGGCCCGACATCCGCGAGGACGCCGAGCCAGGCGTAGGGGTAGGTGCGCTCGAAGACACGGGACAGCCCGGCCGGAACCGCCCTGCGGGACACGCCCCAGAAGCCGTCGCAACCGACGACGTAGTCGCACTCCAGGACGTCCTCACGGCCTTCGCTGCGGTAGCGGACCCGGGGCCGGTCCGTGGCCACGTCCTCGACGGCGAGGGCCTCCGCCTCGAACAACAGCGGTCCGCCCTCCTTGAGCTGGAGCGCGATGAGGTCCTTGCAGACCTCGGTCTGGGCGTACACCATCACGGAGCTGCCGCCGGTGAGGGCGGGGAAGTCGATCCGGTGGCGGCGGCGCGCGAAGCGCAACTCGATCCCGTCGTGGCGCAGCCCCTCGCGGTCCATGCGCTCGCCCGCCCCGGCCGCGCGCAGCACGTCCACGGTGCCCTGCTCCAGGATTCCGGCTCGCTGGCGCTGCTCGACGTAGGCGCGGTCCCGGCCCTCCAGCACGACGGAGTCGATGCCCGCGTTGCGCAGCAGCCGCGCCAGCAACAGCCCGGCGGGTCCCGCTCCGATGATGCCGACCGTGGTACGCATCCCGACGCCCCTTTGCGCTCGTACGTTGTCCCGGGCCGCCCCGGGGCCCAGCCGAAGCCGGAATGTTCGGCGATCGCAGGGCCGTTCGCTGAGTGAAACTTACTTCGCCATACGAAAGCCGAGTGTCCGACCGCAAAAGGCTCGCTGTCAACGGTGTCCCGCCCCACACAACCGGGGCGGCGCGACAGAGGCCGGTGCGCGCGGGCCCCTGCCCCGCGGCTCGCCGGACGAGCCGGACGGCCGGAACTCCCGCTTCTGCGGGGCCTCCTCGGCAAGCTTCCCGCTCGGCCAGGACCGCACACGCGCCGCGGATGGCGCATGTCCGGTGAACGAGGTCCCCAAAAGCCTCCGACGTGCGGCTCGTTACGCTCCGTATCCTCTCAAGTCGCGAGCGGGATACGGCTGCGAGAGCATGGACGCGACCGAGGCCACCGCCTGGTGGGCAGTGGCCGTCATCGGATGCGGAGCCCATGTGCAGGGGGCCGCCCGGGAACTCTCCCGGCCTCACAGCTCCGGGCGGTGAGACCGCGCCGTACAGGCGTGGAGCCGCATCATCATTCGCGCCCGTCTCGCGCGTTCGAACCTCCCAACCTGCATGTGGTTCCGTATGCCCTGAAGGGAAGGCAGAACATTGAACGGACGCTTTCGCCTCGCCGCACTGGCACCCATCGCGGTGTCCTCACTGGCACTCGGCGCGCTGCCCCTGATGGCAGGCACCGCCCATGCCCTGACGCCATCGGCCACATGTCATGTGACACAAGACACCCAGAAGCCCGACCGGTTCAACATCATCGGACAGGGGCTCACACCTGGGGCGGACGTCAGCGTCAAGCAGGGCGGCCTTACGGTCTTCTTCACGGCTTCGGCCGGCGGAGGCATCAATGGCACGCTCACGGTCGCTGCCTCAGGAGGGCCCGTGACCATGCAGGAGGGGGACGGACCGAAGCTCTCCTGCGGCTCGGTCGCCCAGGCCGAACAGTCGGAAGCCCAGCAGCAGTTCGCCAAGGGCTTCACGGACGGCTTCAACGTCGCCAAGGCGACCTGCAAGGCACAGGCGCCGCAGGGCGTGGTCGCAGTGGACCCCAACTACGAGAAGGGCTTCAACGCCGGCGCAGCCGCGGCGATCGCCAAGTTCTGCAAGGCCTAGCGGCCCGCCCAGAACCGGCCGCACATCCGACGCCGGTCAGGGTCGGAGAAGCTCCAGCGAACCGGTGAGCAGTCGGCCGGTGGTGCGCCGGACCCCGCGCGAGACGCGGTCGGCGCACCACCGGTCCGACGCGCGAGAGGCCGCCAGAGGACCACCTCTTTCAACGGGGGAAGGACGACGAGTATGCATGGCGGTTCGCGCACCACAAGTAGTTGATCCATAAAGGAGTGGTTCGGCCGCACTATCCCGTGGCGGTAGTCGCGCATCGCGAGGTGGCCGCAGATCGGGCAGAAACGTTCACTCAGAGGCAGGTTCAGTTGGGCCGCAAGCGCCTCATGATGATGTCGGTCATAACGGCGAACGATGGGATCGGCCTCTCCACCCTCAGGGGCGGCCCACCCCCACGCCGCAGGTGCGGTTGGTGCCCGGAACCGGACTTGAACCGGTACGCCCGCGAGGGGCAGCGAGGTTTAAGCTCGCCGTGTCTGCATTCCACCATCCGGGCAGGCCATGGGCGCCGCATCGAGCGTTCCGAGCCTATCGGGACGCACCCCCCGAACAGAGGTCGGGCGGTGCGATGTTGTCTTATTTTATTGATGTCTGAGGGTGCATCAGCACTCGGTACGGGCCATCCGCACTTGCCAATAGCCTTTCGGGCGACCACGGCCCGTGCATGCGGAATGACGGAATTTCACCGCCCCGAAGGACAGCGGTGGCAGCGGCACGCATGACGTGAGCAACCGGTTTCGGCGCGGTGCCGTCTCAGGGGCGCCCGTCATCCCCAGGTATGACGGCGCACCGGCCGGTCCGACTGGAGACTGCCCCGGGAACCGGAACAGCGGCTGACTACACGCCGCGGATCGGCCGCGACGATGGAACACGTCCTCATCACCGTCGTCGTCCCGACAGGAGCACCCTCCCGTGACCAGCACCCCCCTCGCAGACAGGACCACGACCTTGGCCGCCCGGGCCACGGACCTGTCGAAGGTCTACGGACAGGACGAGACCCAGGTGGTCGCCCTGGACCGGGTCACCGTCGACTTCCGGCAGGCGCAGTTCACAGCGATCATGGGCCCCTCCGGTTCGGGCAAGTCGACGCTGATGCACTGCGTCGCCGGGCTCGACTCCTTCTCGTCCGGCTCGGTCCGCATCGGTGACGTCGAACTGGGCGCGCTGAAGGACAAGCAGCTCACCAAGTTGCGCCGGGACAAGATCGGCTTCATCTTCCAGGCGTTCAACCTGCTGCCCACGCTGACCGCGCTGGAGAACATCACGCTGCCGATGGACATCGCGGGCCGCAAGCCGGACAAGGCCTGGCTGGACACCGTGATCCAGATGGTCGGCCTGTCGGGGCGGCTGAGCCACCGGCCGGCGCAACTGTCCGGCGGTCAGCAGCAGCGCGTCGCGGTGGCGCGGGCGCTGGCGTCCAAGCCGGACATCATCTTCGGCGACGAGCCCACCGGAAACCTGGACTCGCGGTCCGGCGCGGAGGTGCTGGGCTTTCTGCGCAATTCCGTACGGGAGTTGGGGCAGACGGTGGTCATGGTCACCCACGACCCGGTGGCGGCGGCGTACGCGGACCGCGTGATCTTCCTGGCGGACGGGCGGATCGTGGACGAGCTGTACGAGCCGAGCGCGGAGGCGGTGCTGGACCGGATGAAGCGGTTCGACGCCAAGGGCCGCACAAGCTGAGACCCGTGCGCCACGGCCCTGGGCGCTCCGCCCCCAGAACCCCCTCACCCTGAGCGGTCTCGCCCGCATCGCCGGACAGGCCCGACGGGCCCGCCGGCCCCATCCGTACTCCAGCCCTGGACAGAGAGAAATGTTCCGTACCGCCCTGCGCAACGTGCTCACGCACAAGGCCAGGCTGCTCATGACCGTGCTCGCCGTGATGCTCGGCGTGGCGTTCGTGTCGGGCACCCTGGTGTTCACCAACACCATCTCGGACGCCTACCAGAAGAGCTCGGCCAAGGGCTTCGACCAGGTCGACGTGGCCATCCAGCCGGAGGGCCGCGCGGACACCGGCGACAAGCTCGGCAAGGAGCCCAAGCTGACGCAGGCCCTCCTCGACAAGGCCGCCAAGGCGCCGGGCGCCGGCACCGCCATCGGTGTCGTCGGCGGCTTCACCGCCATCGCCGACAAGGACGGCAAGCTCATCGGCGGCGGCTTCCAGTCCCAGGGCGGGAACTACTGGGGGACCGAGGACCCCCGGTATCCGATCGCCAGCGGGCACGCCCCGAAGGGGCAGAACGAGGTCCTCATCGACTCCGAGACCGCCAGGCGCGCCGGGTACAAGGTCGGCGACACCGTACGGCTGTCGATCGACGGACCCGTCCTGACGCCGAGGATCACCGGCATCTTCACCACCGACGACGGCAATGTCGCCGCCGGCGGCAGCCTCGCCCTCTTCGACACGGCCACCGCCCAGGACCTGTTCCACAAGGACGGCTCGTACGACGAGATCGATGTGAAGGCCGCCCCCGGCACCACCCAGATCGCGCTGCGCAACGCGCTCGACGAGATCATCCCCAAAAACACCGCATCCACCACCACCGGCCAGCAGCTGGCCGACGACCAGGCCCAGCGGATCTCCCAGGCGACGAGCAGCATGCGCACCGCCCTGCTGGTCTTCGCGGGCATCGCGTTGTTCGTCGGCACGTTCATCATCGCCAACACCTTCACCATGCTGGTCGCCCAGCGCACCAAGGAGCTCGCGCTGATGCGCGCGGTCGGTGCGTCCCGCCGGCAGGTCACCCGTTCCGTGCTCATCGAGGCGTTCGTGGTCGGCGCCGTCGCGGCCGTCACGGGTCTGGTGGCCGGCGTCGGCATCGGCGCGGGGCTGCGCTCGCTGGTCGGCGGGCTCGGCGGCAGCGTCCCGGACGGCCCGCTCGTCATCAGCCCGGGCACCGTCGTCGCCGCCCTCGCCGTCGGCATCCTGATCACGATGCTCGCCGCCTGGCTGCCCGGGCGCCGTGCCGCGAAGATCCCGCCGGTCGCGGCGATGAGCAGCGTCCACGCCAAGGCGACCACCAGGTCCCTGGTCCTGCGCAACACCTTCGGCGCCCTGTTCGCCTCGGCCGGCGGCGCCACGGTTCTGTACGCCACCACCCTGAACAGCTCGGACGGGCAGGCCCCGATGGGACTCGGCGCGGCGATCCTCGTCATCGGCGTCTTCGTCCTCACCCCGCTGCTGTCCCGCCCGCTGATCGCGGCCGCGGCCCCCCTGCTGCGGGTCTTCGGGGTCGCGGGGAAGCTGGCCCGGCAGAACTCGGTGCGCAACCCGCGCCGTACGGCGGCCACCGCCTCCGCCCTGATGATCGGTCTCACCCTGATCACCGGCCTGACGGTGATGGCGGGCAGCCTGCAGAACGCGATCGACAAGATGGCGTCCTCCGCGCTCAAGGCGGACTACGCGGTGACGATGGCGAACGGCAACGACCTGTCGCCCGACGTGGAGAAGACGCTGAAGTCGGCCGACGGCGTCACCGCGACCAGCCCGCTCCGCAACGCGCCCTCGCGCATCAACGGCAAGACCGAGTTCCTGACCGGCGTCGACGGCGCCACCATCGGCAAGCTGACCGCGCTGACGGTCGACGCCGGCACCTTCGAGGTCGGCGGCACCCGGGTCGTCGTCGACCACGACACCGCCACGTCCCACCACTGGACGGCCGGTTCCCGGTTCACGGTGTCGTACGAGGACGGCAAGAAGCAGCAGTTGACGGTCGCCGGTGTCTACCAGAGCACCGAGATGATGCGCGGCATCATGCTGGACACCGCGACGCTCGCCCCGCACCAGACAGAGCCGTCCGACATGCAGGTCCTGGTCAAGACGTCCGGCGGGGCCACCGCCTCGGCCAAGGACACGCTGGTGAAGGCGCTCGGCGACAATCCGGCCATCAGGATCATGGACAAGAAGGACATCTCCAACAGGATCGGGCAGATGTTCACACTGATGTTGAACATGCTCTACGGCCTGCTGGCCATGGCCGTGATCGTCGCCGTCCTCGGCGTCATCAACACCCTGGCGATGTCGGTCTTCGAGCGCTCGCAGGAGATCGGGATGCTTCGCGCAATCGGCCTGGACCGCAAGGGCATCAAGCGGATGGTCCGTCTGGAGTCCCTGGTCATCTCGCTCTTCGGCGGTGTGCTCGGCATCGGTCTGGGCGTGTTCTTCGGCTGGGCGGCCGGTGAACTGCTCGGCACCAAGCTGGCGACCTACGAACTGGTCCTGCCCTGGGCCCGGATGGCCCTCTTCCTCCTTCTCGCCGCAGCGGTCGGTGTGCTGGCCGCACTGTGGCCGGCCCGGCGCGCGGCCCGCCTGAACATGCTGACGGCGATCAAGTCGGAGTAGCGGCAGCGGACGAAGGCCCCGTTCCTCGGCGGAACGGGGCCTTCGTTGTACAGGCGAAGCTCACTCCTGCCAGGCGCGGGCACGGAGCGGCAGCCCGGAGGCACCCGACTCCGGGGTCCGTACCGCGAGCACCTGGTTGACGCCGATGCGGTTGCGTTCGAAGGCGAGTGCGGACGCGGCCATGTACAGCCGCCAGACGCGGGCGCGCCCGGGGCTGGTCAGCCGCTGCGCCTGCGCCCACTCGGCCTCCAGGTTGGCGACCCAGCGGCGCAGGGTGAGGGCGTAGTGCGCGCGCAGGGACTCCACGTCGCGGACCTCGAACCCGGCGCGCTCCAGCTGGGTCACCGTGGTGCCGATGGGGGCGAGTTCGCCGTCGGGGAAGACGTACGCGTCGATGAACGCGTCGACGGAGTACGAGGACTCGTCCCGTCGGGGCCGCCGTGCGATCTGGTGGTTGAGCAGCCGCCCGCCGGGCTTCAGCAGGGCGTACAGGTCGCTGGCGTACTCCAGATACCGCTCCGCGCCCACATGTTCGGCCATCCCGATGGAGGAGATCGCGTCGTACGGGCCGTCGACCACATCGCGGTAGTCCTGGACCCGGATCTCGACGAGATCGGTGAGGCCCTCGTCGGCGACCCGCTTACGGGCGTACGTGGCCTGCTCCTGGGAGAGGGTGACACCGACGACGCTCACCCCGTACTCGCGGGCGGCGTGCAGGGCCATGGAACCCCAGCCGCAGCCCACGTCGAGAAGACGCTGACCGGGCTTCAGACCGAGCTTGTGGCAGACCAGTTCCAGCTTGTCGCGCTGGGCGTCCTCGAGGGTGTCGTCGGGCGCGGCCCAGTAGGCGCAGGAGTACACCATGGACGGGCCGAGGACGATCTCGTAGAAGTCGTTCCCGACGTCGTAGTGGTGGCTGATCGCTCGCTTGTCGCTGCGCCGGGTGTGCAGATGGCCGCGGGCCCTGCGGACCTCCTCGCGGGGCGGCGGGGGCGGCGGGAGGAAGCCGGCCAGCTTGGCGAGGCCGCCGGCGGCGGCGCGGACCTCGGGGTCGCGCACGGCCCGGGCGAGGGAGCGGGCGTCCTCCCCACGGTCCCAGATCAGGCCGGCCATGAGGTCGAGGGCGGTGTACAGATCGCCGTCGATGCCCAGGTCCCCGGCGACCCAGGCCCGGGCCAGACCCAGCTCTCCCGGTTTCCACAGCAGACGGCGCAGAGCGCGGCGGTTGCGCACCACGAGGGCCGGAGCCCCGGGCGGGCCGGCCTCCGAACCGTCCCAGGCGCGAATGCGCACCGGAACGGGAACTCCCAGCAACTGTTCGACGAGGCTCATCAACCGCGGCGCGGCGTCGGCCATGGTGCACACCTCCGTGACGGGGATCCCGGAATGTCCAACACCACGTAAACACTTGCGGGGCCGCAAAGCAGTCCCCCGTTGGCGTTACAGCTGGGCAAAATGCCCGTGTGGGCCAAGTGCCGGGGCCCTTCCGGCCGCCGACTGCGCACGGCGCGGGCACCGCCGACCGGGTCTCACGGCCGGTCGCCGCCGCCGCGGACACAGTCCGGCCGCGGTCTCATGGGCCGCGCACCGCCGTCACGGACGGGGCTGCTCCGGCGACGCCGAAGGGGCCGCCCGCACCACGGATGGCGGGCGGCCCCTTCGGGTGTTGCCGTGTGACCCGGGGTCAGGAGGCCTTGGCCTTCTCCTCGGGCTTGCTCGCCGCGGCGACCGGCGCCGGCTTGGCGGCCTCGTAGAACTCCTCGCGCGGCGACTCGATCGCACCGAGCGAGACGACCTCGCGCTTGAGGAACATGCCGAGCGTCCAGTCCGCGAAGATCCGGATCTTCCGGTTCCAGGTCGGCATCGCCAGACCGTGGTAGCCGCGGTGCATGTACCAGGCGAGACGGCCCTTGAGCTTGATCTTCATCTTGCCCATGACGATCATCGCGACGCCCTTGTGGAGGCCGAGGCCCGCCACCGCGCCCTTGTTCGCGTGGCTGTAGTCCTTCTGCGGGAAGCCCCGCATACCGGAGACCACGTTGTCGCCGAGCACCTTGGCCTGACGCAGCGCGTGCTGCGCGTTCGGCGGGCACCAGGCGTTCTCGTTGCCCGCCTTGCGGCCGACGAGGTCCGGCACCTGTGCGTTGTCGCCGGCAGCCCAGATGTAGTCCGTGCCCTGCACCTGGAGCGTGGCCGCGGTGTCCACGTGACCGCGCGGGCCGAGCGGCAGACCGAAGCGGGCGAGCGCCGGGTTCGGCTTGACGCCTGCGGTCCACACGATGGTGTTGGAGTCGACCTCGAGGCCGTTCTTCAGCACCACGTGGCCGTCGACGCAGGACTCCATGGAGGTGGAGAGGTAGACCTCCACGCCGCGGCCCTCGAGGTGCTGCTTGCCGTACTGGCCGAGCTTGGGACCGACCTCGGGCAGGATCTTGTCGGCGGCGTCGACCAGGATGAAGCGCATGTCCTCACGGGACACGTTCCGGTAGTACTTGGCCGCGTCGCGGGCCATGTCCTCGACCTCACCGATGGTCTCGGCGCCGGCGAAGCCACCGCCGATGAAGACAAAGGTGAGCGCCTTGCGGCGGATCTCCTCGTCGGTCGTGGAGTCGGCCTTGTCGAGCTGCTCGAGGACGTGGTTGCGCAGGCCGATGGACTCCTCGATGCCCTTCATGCCGATGCCCTGCTCGGCGAGGCCGGGGATCGGGAAGGTGCGGGAGACCGCGCCGAGCGCGATGACGAGGTAGTCGAAGGGCAGCTCGTACGCCTCGCCGACGAGCGGGGCGATCGTGGCGACCTTGCGGTCCTGGTCGATGGTGGTGACCCGGCCGGTGAGGACCTCCGCCTTCGGCAGCACGCGTCGCAGCGGGACGACGACGTGCCGGGGGGAGATGCTGCCGGCGGCGGCTTCGGGGAGGAAGGGCTGGTAGGTCATGTACGAGCGCGGGTCGACAACCGTGACGGTCGCCTCGCCGTAGCGCATCTTCTTGAGAATGCGACGAGCTGCGTACAGGCCTACGTACCCACCGCCTACTACGAGGATCCTGGGACGCTCCGTGGTGCTCATGGCATCGAGTATCCACCCGCCCCCAGGGGGTCGCTCGTGCGCCCCTTCACAAGCTTATGTGAGGTGTCTGCTACACTCCGCCGCTCGCGTGATGGAGGTCATGGCGCCACCCCGGAACCACGGTGTAGGGCCGACCGTTGCCAAGGCCGTGTGAGCTGCCCGTCAAGGCCTTCGGCGAGTCTCTGCGGGGGTCCGTCACCGGGCCTCTGCGCACCCCCGGGGACACCCGCGAAACCACTCCGCAAGGGCCCATTGGTCCCCCGTATGGCCCCATGGACCCAAAGCGCCGCCCAGCAGGGGTGATTTCCTTGTGAAGAACTTCACGAAGTTTCTGGCCGGCATTTCGCCGAGGGGCCCCGGCAGCCCCCTCAGGTGCGCTCATACGTTACCGGACTCGCTCAGAAGAGGCTACCGGCGAGTAGGAAGAGTCGTCGCGCACCCCTCCTGAACACACGTCAGAACCCTTCGGCCGCCTGTTTCGCCCCGCACGGCGGAGCGGTCGCGGTCATGCGAGGGACCAGGCGATTCCATCAAGGATGTCGTGCTCGCTGACCACGACCTCGGCCGCTCCGATCCGCTCCATGATCGCGAGCAGTACGAGGGCGCCGGCGCCGATCACATCCACGCGGCCCGGGTGCATGGAGGGAATCGCCGCGCGCTCGGCATGTGTGGACCTCAGCAGCCGCTCGGTGATCTCCCGGACCTGGTCACGGGAGATCCGGGAGTGGTGGATCCTCGTGGAGTCGTACTCCGTCAGGTCGAGGGCGATCGCCGCGACGGTGGTGACCGAACCGGCGAGTCCGACGAGTGTCCGCGCCTCGACGAGCGGCACCGTCTTCTCCACCAGGTCCAGCGCGGCCTCGATGTCGGACCATATGGCGGCGATCTGATCCTCCGTCGGGGGGTCGGTGACGGCGCCGTCCCGCACGAGGTGACGCTCCGTCATCCGCACGCAGCCGATGTCGACGGACCGCGCGGCACGCGCATGCTCCTCGCCGACGACGAACTCCGTGGAACCGCCGCCGATGTCCACCACCAGGAAGGGCTTGGCCAGGTCCTCGCGGCCCACGAGTTCCTTGGTCGCGCCGGTGAAGGAGAAGTCCGCCTCCTGGTCGCCGGAGATCACCTCGGGCTCGACACCGAGGATCCCCAGCACGCCCTGGACGAACTCGTCCCGGTTCTCGGCGTCCCGGGAAGCGGACGTGGCCACGAAACGGACGCGCTCGGCGCCGTACTCCTTGATGACCTCGGCGTACTCCCGGCAGGCGGCGAAGGTGCGCTCGAGGGCCTCAGGTGCGAGCCGGCCGGTCCGGTCCACGCCCTGTCCGAGCCGGACGATGGTCATCCGCCGGTCCAGTTCGCGGAGTTCGCCGGTGGCCGGGTCCGCGTCCGCGACCAGGAGCCGGATGGAGTTCGTACCGCAGTCGACGGCGGCGACGCGTGTCACTTCTCGTCCTCCTCATCTTCGACGGGCTTGGCGGCGAACCAGCCGGTGCCCGACGTGTCCACGTCCCCCTCGTCACCGGACGGCGCGCCCGCCGGCGTCACGCACGAGCCCTTGCGCCACCACTCGGACAGCATCGCGATCGCCTCGTCGCCCAGCGGATTGACGCCCGGTCCCGCGACCAGGGAGTGCGCCACGAGCACGTGCAGGCACTTCACCCGGTCCGGCATGCCGCCGGCGCTCGGGAAGCCCTCCAGGACCTCGATGGCGTCACGGCGGGCGATGTAGTCCTCGTGCGCCGCGCGGTAGGCGGCGGCCAGTTCGGGATCGGCGGCCAGGCGCTCCGTCATCTCCTTCATGACGCCGTTCGCCTCCAGCGTGCCGATCGCGGAGGCGGCGCGCGGGCACGTCAGGTAGTACGTCGTCGGGAAGGGTGTGCCGTCGGGGAGGCGCGGCGCCGTCTCCACGACGTCGGGCTGCCCGCACGGGCACCGGTGCGCGATCGCGCGCAGCCCGCGCGGGGAGCGCCCGAGCTGCTGCTTGATGGCCTCGACGTCCGCGTCCGTGGGCTCGGTGCGCGGGGTGGGCGGCGGGGGCATGTCCATGGCTGTCTTTCAGACTGTCTTTCTCATCGGTGCGCTGGTTCGTCCGGTCACTGGGTCAACGGGCGCAGCGGCTCTCGGGTTCACGGTCGGCTCGTCGGTCGCGGGCGGCTCTCCGGTGCGGGTCGGGACGGCGCTTCACTTGTCCATCGGTTCACGACGGTCCATCGGTTCAGGTCCGCTCTGCCGTCCAGGATGCCAAGTCGAGGAGGGCGGCTCAGCCGTGCAGGGCGCATCGGCGGTTCGCCCGCCGGCGGGTTCGGCGCGGCGCCGCCGTTCACGGCTTGTCGGCCTTGTCGACCCCGTCCCAGATGTTCGCGTACCAGGGGCGCGCCGCCATCGCACGGTCCGCGCGCGCCCGCTTGGCGGCGTCCGGGTCGATCACGATGTAACCGGTCTCCCCCGGCATCACATAGTGCAGCCGCAGCCGGATCTGCTGCTCCGCGTAGGCGTCGTCCTGCCAGCGAGCCTTGAGGTCGCGCAACTGCTCGACCCGCTCACGGGCCTGCGCCTGCTGCTGCTCCAGGTCGGCGATCTCGGCGCGCTGGGAGACGTACTGCCTTATCGGGTAGGCCAGCGCCAGGACCAGAGAGCACAGTACGAGGGCGAGCAGCGCGGCCCGGCCGGTGAGCCGGGAGCGCCGCGCCTGCCGCTTGGTCTGGGAGCGGTAGACCCGGGCCGCCGTCTGTTCCCCGAGCAGCCGCAGCCTGGTCGCGGTGGAGAACCGGTCGCCGTCCTTCCCGGCCATGTCTCCCGCCTCCCCTTCATACGTGCGTACGTCCCCGCACACGGTACGGGACCGGGTACGGGGACGTACGGACGACCGGCTAAGGCGTTCTCAGCGCACTCAGCCCTTGAAGCGCGGGAAGGCGCTGCGGCCGGCGTACACCGCGGCGTCGTCCAGGATCTCCTCGATGCGCAGCAGCTGGTTGTACTTGGCGACGCGCTCGGAGCGGGCCGGGGCGCCGGTCTTGATCTGGCCGCAGTTGGTGGCGACGGCCAGGTCGGCGATGGTGACGTCCTCGGTCTCGCCGGAGCGGTGCGACATCATGCACTTGAAGCCACTGCGCTGGGCCAGCTCGACGGCGTCCAGGGTCTCGGTCAGCGAGCCGATCTGGTTCACCTTCACGAGCAGGGCGTTGGCGGTGCCCTCCTCGATGCCGCGGGCGAGGCGCTCGGGGTTGGTGACGAACAGGTCGTCGCCGACCAGCTGGACCTTGTCGCCGAGCTTGTCGGTAATGACCTTCCAGCCGGCCCAGTCGTCCTCGAACAGCGGGTCCTCGATGGAGACGAGCGGGTAGGCCGCGACGAGCTCCTCGTAGTACTCCGTCATCTCGGCGGCGGAGCGCTCCTTGCCCTCGAAGAGGTACTTGCCGTCCTTGTAGAACTCGGAGGCGGCAACGTCGAGAGCCAGGGCGATCTGCTCGCCGGGCACGTACCCGGCCTGCTTGACGGCCTCGAGGATGAGGTCGAGGGCCTCGCGGTTGGAGCCGAGGTTCGGGGCGAAGCCGCCCTCGTCACCGAGGCCGGTGGACAGGCCCTTGGTCTTCAGCACCTTCTTCAGGGTGTGGTAGACCTCGGCGCCCCAGCGCAGGGCCTCCGAGAAGGACTCCGCGCCGATCGGGGCGATCATGAACTCCTGGATGTCCACGTTGGAGTCGGCGTGCGAGCCGCCGTTCAGGATGTTCATCATCGGCACCGGCAGCAGGTGCGCGTTCGGGCCGCCCAGGTAACGGAAGAGCGGGAGGTCGCTCGCCTCGGAGGCGGCGTGGGCGACGGCGAGGGAGACGCCGAGGATGGCGTTGGCGCCGAGCGAGCCCTTGTTGTCGGTGGCGTCCAGGTCGAACATCGCCTGGTCGATCAGGCGCTGCTCGGTGGCGTCGTAGCCGACGAGCTCCGGGCCGATCTGCTCGATGACGGCGAGGACGGCCTTCTCGACGCCCTTGCCCTGGTAGCGGTTGGGGTCACCGTCGCGGAGCTCGATGGCCTCGAAGGCACCGGTGGAGGCGCCGGACGGGACGGCGGCACGACCCGTGCTGCCGTCGTCGAGGCCAACCTCGACCTCGACCGTGGGGTTGCCGCGGGAGTCCAGGATTTCCCGGGCTACGACGACGTCGATGGACGGCACGAGCATCTCCTTCATGGATGTGACGCTGAGAGTGCGGGGCACCTTGCGACTAGAGCCTATCCGTCCCGGGTGGGCGGCCAGCCGACCGACCGTCCAGGACAGGGTGACGGTACACATTGTTCCTACTCGGAACAAAGGAGGAGAGGAAAGCCCGGTGAAAATCGCACGGCGCGCAGGCAAAAAGGCCCCGCTCCGGTGCGTACGGGGGAACACGCACCGGAGCGGGGAGCCCGTGGGGACGGGGGTGGATCTCACGTGACCCCCACCATGGAGGTCACGTCTGGGGGGACCCTGTGAGCCGGCTGCCCGGCAGCTGTCACTTCAGGTGCAGCTGCTGACCCGGGTAGATGAGGTCGGCGTCCTTGACGATGTCCTTGTTCAGCTGGAACAGCTTCTTCCAGCCGCCCTGGACGTGGTGCTTCTCGGCGATCGAGCTGAGGCTGTCACCCTTGACGACCTTGTACTCGCCGTCGCCCTTCTTGATCTTCTGGCCGGTCGGGGTGGTGACCGTCTTCTGGGGAGCCGGGCGCTGCGCGGAGCGGTTGGCCGTCTGCTCACCGGTCGAGCGAGTGGTCGTGGCGCTCTTCGCCGAGTTGTTCGTGGAGGCCGCGGCGCCGTTGTAGGGGGCGCTCGACAGGCCCTTGCCGCACACCGGCCAGGCACCCTTGCCCTGGCCTGCGAGGACCTTCTCGGCGACGGCGATCTGCTGGGCCTTACTTGCCAGGTCCGCACGCGCGGCGTAGGCGGTGCCACCGTAGGCGGCCCAGGTGGAGTTCGTGAACTGCAGGCCACCGTAGAAACCGTTGCCGGTGTTGATGGCCCAGTTGCCGCCGGACTCGCACTGGGCGACGGCGTCCCACTCGGCCGAGGTGGCGGCCGAGGCGTTGCCGGCCGCGAGCAGCGGAGCGGCTATGGCGGCGCCGGCGACGCCGGCGAGTGTGACGGCGCGAGTGGCCTTGGACGGGCGGCGGTGCTTGCCCTTGCCGGAACACAGCATGGTTCGATCCCCTCACCGACGCCTGCGAGGTGAGCTGTCGGGTTCGGGCCGGTTGAGTTGCCCGGCCGCGCACGACGTGGTGCGCGGCTTCACCCCGAGCCGTCCCGGTCAATGTCCGGGCGCGGCGCTTACCTTGGGTCCCCCGCTCCTGCCTACGGCGCTTGACGCGTCGACTGTTCCCACACGGCCGCTGGCAGGATTCGGCGTTGCGACCGTGGGGGCCCGCTGTGGCGAGCGGACACGACCGTAAGCAGTCGATCCGCGGAATTTCAAAGACGATCAGGGCTTATGAGACTCATATCTCACTCTCGCCAAATCAGACATTCGCCACGAACCAGGGCATGAAGTCCCCTGGAACGGCAAGGCAGTTCACTGCTGCCCGGCGTCGGATTCGGTACCGATCTCAAGGTTCTGACCGGGGAGAATGAGGTCGGGGTCGGCGCCGACCGTCTTCTTGTTCGCGTCGTACAGCTTGGCCCATCCGCCCTTCAGGTCAAGGGAGTCGGCGATGGCCGTCAGATTGTCCCCGGGCCGGACGGTGTACGAGCCGTCGGCGACGTCGCGCCCGGCGCTGGAGCCGCGCGAAGCGTGCCGGGCGGCCGAGTCGCCCGCACGGTCACCCGCCGCACTCTCGTCGGCGCTGCTCCCGCGATGACGACCGGCCCTCGAAGAGGTGTCGCTCTGCCCGGACTTGTCCGACTCGTCGCTCTTCGTCGCTTCAGTGGACGCGTCGCCGTCACCCTGAGACCCCGCCGATCGGGAAGCACCCTTGAAGGACTTCTCACTCGCCCCGGAGGAAGGCGACGAAGAGGAGGAGGCGGACGAAGAAGGCGATGAGTGCCCCGAAGTGGTCGATCCAGACGACTCGGACAGTCCGGAGTCCATGCCGTAGCCGGAGGAGGACCCGCCGTCGGAGGATTCGCCCGCGAGGCCGGTGTCGACGTGCGCGGAGGCCGAGTCCTCACTCAGGCCGGCGACCAGACCGCAGGCGGACCAGACGGAGACGCCCTGGCCGTCGAGGATCCTCTCGGCGACGGCGATCTGCTGGGAGCGGCTCGCCTGGTCGGCCCTGGGGGCGTAGTCGAGGCCGCCGTACTCGTCCCAGTCCTGCTGCGTCAACTGGAGCCCGCCGTAGCGGTCGTTGCCGGTGTCCGCGCTCCAGGAGCCTCCGCTCGCGCACTCCGCGACCCGGTCCCAGGTGATACCGGAGGCCGCGCTCGCACCGGTGGCGCCCAGCAGCGGGATCGCGATCGCTGAGCCGGTCACCCCTGCCGCGACAAGGAGAGCCGGAGCCTGGCGGGGGCGCCGGTGACGGCCGTTCCCGGAGAGCATGCGCTTGCCTTTCACACGACAGCAGGGACCGGCGCGACGGTTGAGGCATGTCGTCGCGCTGCTGCGTGAAGGTAGCGCCAAGCGATCACTTGTCACAAGTTAATGCAGCGCAGATCACGTGAAGATCACAGAGTTGAGTGCGTGTCACCTTTCCGGGACCGACTACGGGACCGCCCGCGTGATCGCCGCGTCATCCTCCGGAATCGGCGCCAGACGGCCGTCGCACATCACGATCCGTCGCGAACTTTACGGGCAAAGTTCGCAATCCCCGCATGATGAGTCCGCCGCGCCAGCGCAAGTCGACCGGGTCCGCCCCGAGTTCCAGATCGGGCAGCCGGATGAGGAGCGTGGCGAGGGCGGTCTGCCCCTCGAGGCGGGCGAGGGGGGCGCCGAGGCAGTAGTGGATGCCGTGGCCGTATCCCAGATGCTGGTTGTCGCGGCGGGAGAGGTCGAGCACATCGGGATCGGCGAACCGCTCCGGGTCCCGGTCGGCGGCCGCCAGCACGACGAGCACCGGATCGCCGGGGGCGATGTCCTGCCCGCCGACGGTGAGCGGCTGGGTGGCGAACCGCCAGGTGGCCAGCTCGACCGGGCCGTCGTAGCGGAGGAGTTCCTCGACCCCCGTCTCGAGCAGCCCGCGCTCCCCACGGGCGAGGGAGGCCTGCAGCCAGGCACGCTGCTCGGGGTGGGTGAGGAGGGCGTACGTCCCGTTGCCGATCAGATTGACCGTTGTCTCGAACCCGGCGAAGAGCAGGATGAAGGCCATGGCGGCGGCCTCGTTCTCGGTGAGGTGCTCGCCGTGGTCGGAGGCGCGGATGAGCCCGGAGATGAGGTCCTCACCGGGGCCGGGCGCATCGGGCAGAGCTTCGCGCTTGCGGTGGATGAGGTCGGCGAGATAGCCGCGCATCTTCTTGACGGACCGGGCGACCCCGCCCCGGGGTCCCCCGCCGTGCCGGATCATCATCCCGGCCCAGTCCCTGAAGTCGTCCTGGTCCTCGCGGGGGACGCCGAGCATGTCGCAGATGGCGTAGATGGGGAGCGGGAAGGCGAACTCATGGATGAGATCGGCGGAGCCGCGTTCCGCGAAGCGGTCGATGAGCTGGTCGGTCAGCTCCTGCACCCGGGGTGTGAACTCGGCGACGCGACGGGGGGTGAAGGCCTTGGAGACGAGCCGCCGCAGCCGCGTGTGGTCCGGGGGATCGATGTTGAGCAGGTGCGTCATCAGCTCGGCCTTGCGCTCGCCGGGGATGCCGGTCTTGCCCTTGGCGTGCGCGGGTTCGTCGTGGTGCGCCGGGTTCTTGCTGAGCCGCTGGTCGGCGAGGGCCTGCTTGGCATCGGCGTACCGGGTGACCAGCCAGGCCTCCACCCCGCTCGGCAGTTTCGTCCGGTGCACGGGAGCGTGCTCGCGGAGCCAGGCGTAGGCGGGGTAGGGGTCGGCGGCGAACTCCCAGGTGAAGAGTTCGGGCGCCGAGGGCTGGGGACGGGACGGGCTGGTCACACTTCGACGGTATCCGGCAGACCGAGCCACGCGTCGGGGCCCTTCCCGACGGCCTTGCGCCCGGATCGGCTGCCGACGTCGCCTTGCTGCGGCTTTGACCGATCCGGTCGCGGGCCCGACGCCGGGCCGCGCCCAGGAACCGCACACCGGGCAGCACCACCGCCGTCATGCCGCCACCGACCACGGACCGGCGCAGAGGCCCGCCCCAGGAACCGCACACCGGGCAGCACCACCGTCATGCCGCCACCGACCACGGACCGGCGCAGAGGCCCGCCCCGGGAACCGCACACCGGGCACCACCGCCGTCATGCCGCCACCGACCACGGACCGGCGCAGAGGCCCGCCCCAGGAACCGCACACCGGGCAGCACCACCGCCGTCATGCCGCCATGGACCCCGGACACGCCCGCTCCGTGTCCGCATGCCTGGCAGCAGCACAGCCCCGTGCCGGCATCAACATGGACCCGGCCCCGGCACGCCCCCAAGAACCGCGTACCCGACAGCCCGCGGTCCCTAGCCGCCTCCGCCCCGGGCCCGGGTCAGCGACCCCTCAGTCGTCGCCCTCCGCTCCCCGGATCGCATCCCGGTACGCGCGGGCCGCCGCTCGTAGTGCTGCCTCCGGGTCCACGCCCTCCGACTCCGCTCGCGTCGCCATCACCAGGAGTTCGTAGCCGATGCCCTCGCCCTGCGGAAGCGGGACGTCGAGGCCCGCTGTGCGGGCGCGGGACGACAGCTTGGCCGCCAGGGCCAGACCCGGCTGGCCGAGCGGAACGCCCTCCGTCACCGATGTGCGCCGCTTTTCGATCGCCTTGGTGCGTAGCCAGTGCTCCTTGACCTCCTCCGGCGTCGTCGCGGTCTCGTCGCCGAAGACGTGCGGGTGGCGGTGGATCAGCTTGGCCACGATGCCGCCCGCCACATCGTCGATGGAGAACGGCGCGTCCTGGTCCTCCTCGGCTATGCGGGAGTGGAAGACGACCTGGAGCAGGACGTCGCCCAGTTCCTCGCGCAACTCGTCGCGGTCGCCCGCCTCGATCGCCTCGACCAGTTCGTACGCTTCCTCGATGCCGTACTTGGCCAGTCCCTCGTGGGTTTGCTGCGAGGACCAGGGGCACTCGGCGCGGATGCGGTCCATGACCTGGACGAGGTCGAGAAGACGAGCGCCGGGGAGGTCGTACGACGCGGGGAGCAGCTCCAGCTCGGGCATCCGTACCCGGCCCGAACCCGCAAGCCGGGCCAGGCCGTCGGTGAGCTGCGGCTCGCCCTCGCCGGTCGCCACGACGGCCACCGTGTGCCCGCCGGCGCAGGCGTCGACCAACTCCTGCGCGGTCGGGGCGGCCTCCTCGACCGCTATGCCCGCCTCACGCAGATAGGGCAGCTGGGGGTGTGCGCCGTCCGCACACAGGACCCGGTCGGCGTCGCGCAGGGCCTGCCAGGCGGGCCAGGACAACAGCCCGGGCGCGACCCGGTGGCTGGTGGTGAGCAGGACGATTCGGCCGACGGCCGCGTCGGGGGCATCGGTCGCGTGCGGACCGTCGTCGCGAGGGCTGGTTGCGTTCACCCTTCGAACGTAACGCACGCCACTGACGTCCCCGGGCTTTGTCCACAGGCCGCCCGACGGCCTCGGCACGGCACCCGACGCCCCCCGAACCGCACCCGCGCTACGCCGTCCGCTGCGTCGCCGCCGAGGTGACCTCCTTGACCCAGGGGGTAGGCACGTCCACCCGGCTGCTCTTCTGCACATCCCAGGCGCCATAGCGCGGATTGAGGTCGACGTGGAGTTCCTTCGACGCCTCGGTCATGGCCTTCCAGAACACGGTCTTGCCGTCGGCCGTGCTCATGTCGGCGCCGAGCGCGGCGGCCAGCTTCTGCGCTTCGACCTCCGTGCGGAGGCTGTCGTCGAGACGCCGGGGTGCCACCCCGTACTGCTGCAGCCACGCCGACTGCAACGCCTTCGCGCCGCCCGCCTGCTGCTCCAGGCTCGAGCGCATCTGCTCGACCTCGCTACGGCTGACGCTCACGCCGGCGTTCTTGGCCGCGCGGTCCAGGACCCGGTCGAGAACGAGACTGTGGAGTGTGTCGCGGGTCAGACTGCTCGTCTGGGCGACCGCCTGCTGGTACTGGGCGTCGTCCGTGGCGGCGGCGCGCTGGGCCGCACGCACCTCGTTCACCCGGCTCTCCAGCTGGGAGACCGTGATCCGCTGCCCTCCGACGACGGCCGCGGAACCCGCGTGGGCCGGTCCGCCGCACGCGCTGAGAAGGGGAGCCGCGGCCAGGGCGGCGATGAGGGCGATCGCGGTGCGACGACGGTGCAAGGTGGCCTCCTGAGGAGATTGTGCGGCGGTGCACAAAGTCTTGCGATGATCGATGGTAGGCAGTGGCCAGGCTCTGGCCAACCCATTCGAACCAACGATTCCAACTGACTTCGGGCACCGTGGCACGGCGGGTCCGTCCCCGCCTCCGCCCCGGGCGAGTGCGTCACCCCTCCGTGCCGGGCGCGTGAGTCACCGCTCCGACCGGGCAAGTGTGTCCGCGCTCCGGCCGGTCAGGACAGCCCGTCCACCGCCCGCTCGACCGCTCCCGCGACGTCGGCGCGCAGGCCGTCGCCGGTCTCGATCCCGGTCACATTGGCAGCCGGCTTCTCACCGCCCCCGGTACCGACGAGCACGAACCCGACCTTCCGGTACTGCGGAGCCGTCTGCGCGGCAGCCGTGACCTCGGGGCCGCCAACGGCGAGGAGGACGTCGCAGGAACCCTGGAGCAGACCGTTGAGGTAGGGACGGGCGTTCGCCGCACTCTGTTCACCGGCCACCGACGTGTAGCTGACGCGCGCGTGGGTCTTGAGCGATGCGTCCTGCATGCCCTGCCAGACCGTGGCGGCCGTCTCCCCGGTGATGCCCTTCTTGTCGGTGAGCAGGCAGGCGTCGACGTCGTTGTAGTGCCGGGCCCGGGTGTCCGGGACCGGTGGCCGGTCGTCCTGCCCGGACAGGAGCGCGATGACCACGGCGACCGCGACGACGACGGCCACGGACCCCGCCGCCAGCGCGATGGTGCGCCGGCGCAGCGAACCCAGCCACGTCGCCGCCGCACGGCCCATGGCGGTGAGCCGCCCCTCCTGCGGCGCCTTCGCAGGCCGCGCCTGGGACACCTGCCTGACCTGTTTGACCACCGATTCCCTACTCTTCTGCTTTTCTGCGCGGTCGCCGCCCGCGCGCCTCAGCGACGACCAAGCCGCCGGGTCACACCGTCCGCACGTACACCACGGTGCGGGCCACCGGCGGCGGGACGAGCAAGATCAGCGGGCCAGCGGCCGCGAACAGCGGCCCGTGGGTGGTCGACCACCCACCAGGGCCACCTGTCCGCTCGCCGACCCACAGCGGGGCCGGCAGGAACGACGGGACGCGACACAACGGCCTCGGACCGTCCACGGGAAGGGCCGTGACGCCGCCCCCCACCGCGCACGGCCGGAGCAGCCTCACCGCCCTCCCGGGCATCGGGGCGACGCTCGTGTCCCGTCGCTCAGCCGTACGTGCCGGCCCTGCCCGTCAGCCCGTGATGGCGACGGGCGCGTCCCAGGCGTCACGGTCCACGGTGATCGTGTAGCCGTTCCGCGTCTCCTTGCTGTTGACCATGTACTGGTGGGCGCGGCTGTGGTTGGTGAACTGGGACGAAGCCCAGGGCCAGTCCGTGGTGGTGGTGTTCTGCTTGTCCCACAGGGCGTACCAGAGGTTGCCCGGCAGGTCGGTCTTGTTCGTCGCGGTGGCGATGGCCTTGGCGCTGGAGCTGGTGAAGCCGTAGAAGCCGGCGCGGTACGTCTTGGCGTGCAGCTGCTTGTCGAAGGCGCGCACGTACGTCAGCACCGCGTCGTTGCACGACTTGTTGGTGGTGTCGTACGGCTCCATGTCGAGGTAGATCGCGCTGCCGGCCTTCATGCCGAGCGCCGACGCCTTGGCGACTGCGTCCGAGGCGTCGCTCGTGCCGAGGGAGGCGGCGTTGGAGGCGGTCATCTTCTCGGGGTTGGTGCCGGTCTGGCAGGACGGCTGGGCCCCGACGTAGATCGGGATGAGCTTCCAGCCGAGCGAGCTGACCGACTTCACCCAGGAAGCGGTGAGGTTGGGCTGGCTGCAGCCGCGGTTCTTGCCGCCGACGTACACGGCGGCCGCTCCGTACAGACCGCCCTTCCAGGCCTTCATCGCGGAGAGCGAGGGCGCGGTGCAGGTGTCGAATGCGCGGCCCGTGTACGTCTTCTGGGCGGGCCAGGTCGTGGCGGCCATCGACGACTGTGCGGCGATCCCGGCGCCCGCGATCACCGCGGTACCGGCCACGGCCCACGAGATGTACCTGAACTTCTTCGACTGCCGATGGCCGGCCATCCCCACCCCAATTCAGACAGGCGGCACGCACACGGCGTCCGCCGGAAGAAAAGTCCTGAGTCCCCCGGGAGCGGTGCGAGCCCGGTACGGCGACGCCCGCAAGTAAGTCCGGAGACAGCGGAAGCGTACGCGTACGCAAGGGACTTGAGCGCCCGAAGTGGATGGCACCGTAACCGACAGCACCCTTGCAATCGGAAAACGGGGTCCCTTGATCACCACAAGAATCCCTCACGGCACGGCAAAAACTTCCGCCCCCGGGAACGATGCCTCCGCGAACCACCTCCACAGCCCGGACTTGGCGAACGCTTGATCTTCCGTAGACGTGTACATGACCTGCGCACCGATCGAGCCCCATAGGGTCCGTCAGGCCCGGTGATCATCATCAGACCGGGCTGCTTCGGCTCTCCAGCTCTCCAGCTCTCCAGCTCTCCAGAAGGACTCCATGCGCACCCCGTCGCGTGCCGTCAAGGCACTCGTTCTCACCGCACTCCCCTTGGCCCTGGCCCTGACAGCCTGCGCCTCCGGCTCGTCCGACCCCTCCGCGGATGCGGCGAAGCCGAAGCAGATGGCGAGCAAGGACCCCGACGCGGGTCTGCTGACGGGCACGCAGCTCAAGAAGGTCCTGGCACCGGCGTCGTTCTTCGCCACCGGCTTCGCCGTGGACCCGAGCGGCGCCCGGGACTCCGGCAGCACGTACGTGGAGCCGTCGTCCGCACCCGCGTCGTCGAAGCCGGACTGCACCAAGCTCAACGGCACCAGCTGGATCGCCGTCACCGGCCTCTCGGGCGTGTCCTTCGCGCAGAACGACTATGTCGATAAGAACACCTCCGAGGACATCGCACAGGAGGTCGACACGTTCCGCGGGGCGACCGCGGCGACGGTCCTGAAGGACCTGGAGCAAGTGGCCTCCGCCTGCGCGGCGTTCACCGACGACCAGACCCACTCGAAGGTGAAGGTGACCGGTCAGACGGCGTCCGGCCTCGGTGACGCCGCCTACACCGTCACCCTCACCGACAGCGCCTGGACGAACGGCACCACGCTCATCGCGGCCCGCGTCGGCACGAACGTCGTGACCGTGATGTCGACGGACGGGCACGACAACGGTGCGGCGACGGCGAAGAAGCTGACGCAGCAGATCGTGGGGGCCTTGCAGAAGACGGCCTGAGCGGCCCGGACTTCCTGATACCGCCGGCACACCCCGGCCCTCCTTGCGCCCGTCCGCCTCCCGCGGGCGGGCGCCACTGCTCTAGCCTTGCCCCCTGCGCTCTCTCCGCCTCCTCGGCGGCACATGGGCGGGCGTCGTGGCCGTGGGGGGGTTGGGGATGCAGAGGGAGAAGCGTGCGGAGGCCGGCTGGTTCCAGCGGATCGCCTGGTCGGTCCTCGTCTGGGGAACGCTGGGCCTGCTGGTGTGGGTGCCGTTCCTGTACGTGGCGATCCGCCGCGGGCGGCGGTCGGACTGGGGCGCCTTCGCGTCGTTCGTCCTCTACGAGGTCGTGACCCTGCCGTGGGCGGGCGCCCGGAGCGAGGGTGCGGGCGATCCCGTCCTCGGCGCGGCGGTGGTGCTGACCCTGCTGACGGCGACGGGGATGCTGCTGTTCGCCCTGTTCGACAAGCGGACACCCAAGGGCCCGGTGGTGTACGGGGTGCCGCAGGGGCCTCAGCCACTGCACGGGAATCCGTACCTGCGGTAGAGGCCACCGCTCCGTGCCCGTCCCCGCGCGGCTCACATCCGGCGAGTGCGCCGCAGGATCCGTACGGCGGGCCAGACCAGCAGGGCGGTGACGCCCCACAGGAAGCCCGCGATGGCGGCCCACTCGCCGGTGCTCGTCTCCGGATCACCAGCGCCGAACACCGTGAACGCAAGGGCCAGAAAGGCGCAGAGGCCGCCGAGGACGCCGAAGACGACGAGTGCCGCAGTCTGCCGTCCCGTCCGCCGGGTGGGGGCCGGGGTGGCGGACGTCCCGGTGCCGGTCCCGCCGTTCTCTCCGGGTGTGACGGCCGCTTCCGGTTGCGGCGACTGCTGCCGGGGCGGCAGCCACACCACAGCGGTCTGCGGCACGGCCGCATCGATGGCCGCCATCGTGTGCGCGTCGACACCGTGCAGGCCCGGCTCCACATCGACGACAATGCCGTCGGTCCCGACGAGCCGCCGCCCGCCGTCGGGCCAGCTCAGCATCGCGGCGCAGGCACTGTACAGAACGGTCGCCGCGCTCTCCGAACCGTCCTTGACCCGGACCGTCAGGCTCACGCCCTCGTCCCCCACCACCAGCGCCGGGCCGTCGTTGCGCACCGAGTCGAACCGCCGCCCGGTCACCGCGTACGGCGAACTCGTAGGGGCCTCCGTGTACCCCGCCCAGTCCGCACTGTGCCCCCCGGGCACCTGCATCAGGGCCGTCCCGGCGGCCTCCAGTGCCACCGTGTGCAGGTGACCCGGCGTCACCGCCCACAATTCTGATCTCAGTTCGTCCAGGCTGCGCGGCGGCCGCCCGGCGAGCAGGTCCTCCGCCGCTCCGGGCAGCCGTCGTGCGGCCGCGTCGGCTGCGGTCAACGCCCCGTCGGCTCGCGTGCGCACCGCCTCGAGGCCGGCCTGCCCGATCCGGCCCACCTGCATCCCGGCGAGGACGTCGATGAAGCCACCGAGCACCGCGTCCTGCTTGGCGGGCAGGGCGTCCGCGAAGGCCGTCACCAGAGCGAAGCCGTCACGGCGGGAGGCGTAGTCGGTGGCCGCCGTATAGGAGTAGCCGCCCTCCTGGCGCAGAGCACGGGAGAGTTCGCGCTCCAGGACGCCCGCGTACAGCCGGGCAGCGGTCGTGTCGGCGACGACAGCATCGAGCAGGACACCGCCCTTGCCGTCGGAGAAGTAGGCGGGCGTGACGGGCAGGGCGGAGGTGACGGCGGGCATGGGGCGACGCGGACCTGCGGGCAGTTTGAGCGTGAGCCCGGTCGGCAGGCGTTCACCGGCGATCCACAGCGCGGCGTTGCCCTGCGTGAACCAGGTCTGCGCCCAGTACCGTACGTCGTCCGGGCGCAGGTTCCGCACGCCCCACTCCGGGTAGCTGACCAGGCCATACCCCTGGGCCCCGTAGCGCCACAACGGGAGTTGGCCGACATCGCGCCGGGACTCCTCGGTACGCAGGATCTCCCTCTCGGTCTCCAGTCGCTCCATGGGCAGGTCGGTGAGGGAGGCGCAGACACCCTGGAGATAGGCGACGACCTCGTACTCGGCGCCCTCCACGTGGAAGTGGGTGAAGGCCCCCTTGGTCGCTCCGTTGAAGTGATAGTCGGCCAGACCCTGGCGGTGCAGGGCGAGGTGCTCGACAAGGTGCGTGACACCGGCCCGGCCGAGCGTCTCGTCCGCGACGCCGACACGGAAGACGAGCCCGGCGCGCACCGGCCCGGTGGCGTACGCGAAGAGGGTGGGTATGCCGTCGACCTCGGTGAGGTGGATGGCTGCCTGGGAATTCATCTTCGGCCTCTGTTCGGCGTGTTCGTGGGCATGGTCGGTCAGCCTCGGGCGAGGGCGGCGTCGCGGTGTTTGACGTAGGCCGCTGCGGCGTCGCCACCGAGGTAGGCCCAGGGGTACTCGGAGGCGAGGTTGCCGAGCGCGCGGAAGCAGGCGGCGGCCCGTGCCGTGTCCCCCATGAGAGAGAAAAGGGCGGCGAAATGGCCCTGAACGGTGACCCAGCCGTAGCCTCGCTGGAACTGCGGATGGAGCGCGGACCGCTCGGCGGCCTCGACGACTTCGGCCTGCACATGCCCCTGCCGCAGGTACTCCTCGCGCTCCTTTCCCCGCAGCGCCAGCCAGTGCTCCATGTGCACCTCGGCCACCATCCCGCCGTTCAGCGCGCCCTCGGGCGCGTTCAGCAGGCACTCCCGGGAGAAGGCGTGGGCAGCCTCCCAGCTCCCGCTCCACTTGGGGCACAACTGCTGGAGCAGTCCGCCCTGGCCGCTGAAATGGTGTGGGTGGTAGGCGGCCAACCGGTCGTATCGGCGCCGCGCCTCGTTCTGCCCGAGCTGCAGGCCCTTGGCGGTGGTGATGCGTCTGGCCCAGGCCGCGTCGAACGACGGATCGAGCGCGGTGGCTCGTATCAGGACCTGCTCGGCCTGCCGAAGGTGCGCGTGCAGCCCGGCGAACTGTTCGCGGCTGACGTGCTCGGCGCGCGCCGCGGTCCTGATCTCCCAGCCGATGTTCACCTCGCGGGTGCCGAGGACGGTGAGCGCGAGCACGTCGTCAGGCGCGGCGGTGAGGAGTTCGCGCATCCACTCCTCGACTCCCTTCGCCTCGGACAGCACACCGACGGCGAAACTGCGAGGCGTCTCCGCTGGCAACCCGTCGACGTACCGCCGGATGGACGCCCAGTCCCACGCTGCGGCGGCTTGCCGCAGCCAGGCGGCCTCGGGGAAGGCGGAGGCGACCTCGAAGTCGGGAGGCGGCAGGGCAGAGGCGGAAGCGAGCGACATGCGGCGGATATTAGGCGAGGCCTGTGACAACGCGATTCTCCGGGGAGAGCCGAGCCCGGCAAGGCAGAAAGACGACTGTGACTTGACCATCCCCTTACCCACCGGCCAACTCGCGTTCACCGGGCCTCCATATTGTCCGCCCGTCTCCATCGGCGCGCCCAACTGGTCGCGGCTGTCCACTGACGTCTCGTCAATCGGCCGTTCGGCACATCACTGAGCCGACCTGCGCGCCCACTCCACCGTTCCCGCTCTGACCCGGAGTCCTCCATGGCCGTCAACGCCCGCCGCACCAGGCAACTGCTGGACGCTGCGGCCCCCTTGCTGCTCCAGGGCGAGCAGGTCGAACTCACCACCTTGGCGGGCGTCGGCTCGGTCTCCGTCCGCAGGCAGGCGCTCACCGCGGCCCTGGTCGGCGTCCTCAGCGCGGGCACCGTGATGGCCACGGTCACGCCCCGGCCGCTGTACATAGTCCTGACCGACCAGCGTCTGCTCTTCTTCGACGGAAACCGCGGCGGAAAGCCCGGCAAGCTGGTCATCAACCTCCCACGCCCGTACGTCTCCGCGGGCGGCTCGAAGAAGGCCTTCCTGGGCCTGCAGTACGTCACCTACCTCACCCTGGCCGGCCAGGAGCGGGGCCTGAAGGTCACTTTCCCGGTCCAGCACCGGGGGGACGGGCCACGGTTCACTTCGGGATTGCCGGTGACGCGCTGAGGGGGTGGGGGAGGCCGCCTGGACTCACTCGACGGGTGCTTGAGCATGTAGACGAGAAACCCTGATTCGCTACTGATCGAGCTTCAGGCGCTCCCCGTTGATCTCACCGCGAACCCAGTAAATGCATTCTGGTCGATCACCCGCGCCTGTTCGACAGAACTCCTCCAAGGCTGCGTGAACTTGGGTAACAGGAAGCGTGCTTCGAGGGTAGGTGCGCCCCGCCCCGACTACTGCTCCTTCTATCCCGAAATCGTGTTCCTGTTGTGCGTGCCGGAAATGTCATCCGCGCTGGTCAGCCGACTGGCAAACCCGGAGCGCACGAGTGGCATGATGATCGTTCGTGCTGCTGCGCCTCGCCTGTCTTGCCGTCACGAACGCCTTCGCCGCCCTACGACTGCTGCCGATCACCGATCACAACAAGGACACCGAGATCCTGGCCCTACGCCACCAGCTCACTGTGCTTGAGCGGCAACTCGGCGCGGAAAGGGTCAGGTTCACTCCCGTCGACCGGGCCTTCCTCGCTGCCCTACGGGTTGCCGACCGGCGTACCGACGTACGGCCGGCCGGAGCGGTTGCTTTCCCCCTTAGCCACGCCAGATTGAGCAGGCCCTGACCCTCCCCGCCAGCACCGCTTTAGGAGCGAGGTTGGCAGTCACGCGCCTGACCTGCGGGTTCCCTGTCTTGGACGGAGTCCGGCGGCCGTACCCTTGCACACCCCTATGCTCCGTGATTCCCCGCCCGTTCTGGCACGAGAGTGGCACAGAGCCGTGCACTGGTGACCCTCTCGATGCGAACTACAGGCGGGGCGGTCGCTGAGGTCATGTGCGCTCGTCACGGAGTCGCTCGTGGTTGCCCCCGGGCGCTAGTTGATGTTGATATTGAAGGTGGAGACGCTGCCATCGGCCTTCGCCAGGGTCACCGGCCCGAACGTGATGATCACCGAGGAGTTACCTCCCGGCCCCTTGTAATAGCCGATCGCCCCGGTGATCCGGACAGCGACGGCCACGAGGGTCGAAGCAGCCTGTTCGTCGACGTTGACCTTGGGCTGGGCCAGCGCAGGATGCCCGTTGGCTTCCGCCCAGTCGCAGAAGCTGCGGGAGTCGCGGCTCATGTCGGGGAGGATGCTCTGGTTGGCCCAGGCCCACAGCCACGAACCCGACCTTGGACTGAAGCTGCCGAGGATCTGCGCAGGCGCAGTCGCGGTCTTGTCAGGGAAGGTCCAGGTGATGATGCCGGTCGTCTGGTCCAGGTCCCAGCGATCCGCCGAGCCCAGGCCCCAGGACATGTGGGCACGACCGAGTTGTTCGATCATGTCCTCGCCCTGCAGCACGAGCACACTCAGGTCTGCTCGTTCCCCCGCCTGAGCAGCGCTCTCCGCCTTATTGGCCCTCTTGAACATTCCCATGCCGCGGAGTCTGCCAGACGCCCCTGACCAGTCGACGACGACCTCTCTCGCCTGTCGCGTCGGCACCGACAAGGGGGTTGGGGAATTACGTGATCGTCCACAGTTGGCGTCGATCCCCTGCAGTCGGGGTGGTTGCTGTACTTCTCTGCCGTACAGCAGGGATCAGCAGACCACTCCTGGCCACTCTCGATGCCTGTTGATCGTGCGACTCGGCATGCCAGACTGCGGTCGTGGAGGAGATCTACCAACTGTGGTTGGCAGCCGCCCCGAGCCCCATACCCGAGGACGAGGCTCGGATCTATTGGAATTGCAAGGACGATCCGACCCCAGCTTTGGACGAGGGCTTGCGTTGCGCCTCCTACCTATACGCCGGTTCCTGGAGTGCCGAGCACGAGCCAGAGAACCTGCATGCGGGTGAAGGGCAGTGTCCCGCCAACCGGCTGTTCAGCTGGCTTTTCTACATCGGGACGATAGATCGCTATCAGGCGCCGTTGCTCGACGACGAGCTGATGGTCAGGTTGGTCGAGCTCTACCGTCCGCGTCCCGGTGACCTTCCAGCCGACGCGATCGAGCTTCCACGCTTGGAGAGCTTTCTCCGCCAGCACTTGAGGCTGTACCTGCTCCCTCAGGAATCGAGCCGAGAGGTGTACGACCAGATGCAGCACTGAGGTCGGCGGAGCCCGCGCGGTGTCGTCCGTCTACCGAGGCCGGCGCCACCGATTTTGCACTCTGGCTTGGTTACCTCTTCTTGCCCTGGGTCTTGCCGGGGATCTCGACGACCTGCGTTTTCCCTGCTCAGGGGCGGTGGGCTCGTGCGCCTGGTGGTCATCGTTGGTCGTCATTGGCTGCTGTCGAGCGACCTCGGACGGCCCAGAGACGGTCCGGCCTGGGCCGACTGACGCCCTGCACGGCTCCTACTTATTCGGGACGAAGCGGTCGCTTCGTTAAGGTGCGCCGCGTGCCCCACCATACCCACGCCGACGTGTGTCAGCACCCACCAGGACGGTTGAGTATCTGTCCCACGTCAGAGGCTTGGTGTGCGTTGGTCTACGTGACCACTGCGCGGCACGATTCTCTTGATCCACTCCCCGCTCACTCCCCGGGGGCTCACCCAAACAGCTCCAGTCCGTTCCAGCTGCGTTCGCCGCCCGTCGCCCACGCATCCAGTAGCTGCCGGGCCTCGGTCTCAGGGGCGGCCAGCCAGACAGTCTGTGAGCCGCCGTGTGTCGGCACGCTGGCCTCATCCCAGTCGACCCGACCCTCGCTGCAGCATGCGCACAGCATGTGGAAACTGCTCGCCGGCTCGGCGCCGAAATCCTGCGCGAAGAATGAAGCCACCAGGGCGTCGACGTCGGATGCATCCGCTGCGCTTACGGTCGCATGCAGCGTCGGCAGCGAAGAGGCCTCGAAGAGCAACAATTCGTCGAAGACAGCGACGCTCTGGCCGTTGTACGTCCGCTCGCCAGTCGGCTCCCCATCGTGCACGACGATCTCGCCGAAGCGACGGCCTTTCGTGGCAGGGACGTTCATCACGCGCCCTCGCGTCGGGCAGAGCCGCTGGATCCAGACCACCTCACGCTCGCCACCGGTGTCCAGCCGTACGCACGCCGGGCCGAAGGCGCCGTTGATCTCCCCCTCGCCCTCCGGCATCGGGATCCCGAAGCCCTCCCAAGCGTCACGGGCGGTCGGCCAGTCACGCTGGATCGTGGCAGCGACCCCCAGGTTCCAAAACGTCGGGTCCTGCTCGCCGCGCGGCGAGCGGGCGGCAGCCTCACGGCCGAGTTCGTAGGCCTTTGCCCAGTTACGCAGAAATTTGTACGCCAGTGCTGCGTCGTACCACCACACCGCGCTGGGGCCCTCGTCCGGATAGTGAGCAAGGACCTGCTCGTACAGCTCGGCGGAACGCAGCCACTCCTCCGCATCCCACATCTCGCGAGCCCGTTCCAGCACCTGCTTCGCCTCGGACTTCTCCACGCCCCTGCCCCTCCCTCTGACCAGGGAGGGAGTTTCGCACGACGACTGAAGGGGTGCTGGAAGGGGGGGCGAAACGGTTGCGTCCAGGGAAGTGGTGTACGGGTTCGACCTGATCCGGGTCCAGCGAGTCAGGCCGGTAGCAAATTTGCTACCGGCATCTGACCTTGTACTTCAGCGTCGGGGTGGCGGGATTTGAACCCACGACCTCTTCGTCCCGAAGCAACTTGGGTGAGCGCTTGACCTTGGGTCGGTGTCCCTCTCACCTGCTGTGACGGTCCGCAGACGTCCGCGGGTGTCCGCCGCTGTGCGTCGGCGTTGTCACGCAGTTAGACACTCACCCGCCCAACCCGACCAGGCTCTTGGAAGATGCGGGCACACCCCAGCAGGCTGGAGCAGCGGGTCCGCAGGGCTTCCGTGACAGGCCGCCGGGTGTTGTAGTCGTCCGCGCTCGTTGCCGTCAGCGTTGCCGTCACTGCCGTCCGGCCCTCGATACGTGACCACCGCTTTACAAGTTCCCGCCTGGGGGTCTCCAGGCCGGGCGCTCGGGGCTGAGTCCACGCTCGGGAAGTGCGCGGGTGTTTCCCGTGATACGGCATCACTCCAGATCCGACGCCGGTCTCGTTTGTCCCTCAGACGATGACATTCAGCTACGACGGCAGGTGCGTCAACCGATCAGGAGCGCGTGTCTCGTGGCGCCGCCGTCGGCCTCAACCACGCTATCGGGGTGCGTCATCAACCAAGGCAACTCGTGACGGTCGCCCCGTGGCCATGAGGTTGCAGGTTTCCGGCGGTGCCGTACTTCGATGTCCGTACAAGCCGGGTGCCTCCCGACAGCGATGCCGGGAGGCACCCCGTGTTGCTCTCACGTGGCGTCGATCTGCCAGGCAATCACACCAGTTGATCCCTCAACACCGTCGACGTCGATGCGGACCGTCCTGTCCGCGACGATTCGCTGCTGGACGACGGACTCATCGCACGGCACCGTAACCTCCTTGCCGGCGCTCGCAGGCGCGAACTTCAACTGCGCGCTGCCGCTGCCGGCGCAGACCAAGTTGAGCCGGTAGGTCTTGCCCTTACCCAGTGCGGGCTCAGTGTGGATGCCGTCGGTCACCCGCTCCGCGCCGGCCTCGACCAGCGTCCCGTCGTGAACGGCCGCAAGGGCCGCCTGAGCCTGCTCGGTGAGCTTCCTCTCCGACGGCTCGGTTGCCGTTCGAGTCGAGCTCGACACAGGCGCCGGTGAAGAGCTCGTGTCCTTACCCTCATCGTTGCCGGACGTAGTGCACGCCGTGATCAGGAACGCCGACAACAGGACGGCACCTGCGGCGAAGCGGGTCGCCCGCGGGCTTGGATGAATCATGTCGTGGTTTCCCAGTACTTCCAGCCGGTCTCGGATGTGGGCAGCGTCGCCGTACCGTGGCCGATCTCGACGCCATTGCAGCCGTCACCAGTGGCCCGGTACTTCTTCCACGTCACCTTGTAGCCCCAGAAACCGTACTGCAGGTGCCCGTACTTACCCCGGGCGATGTTGCGCGTGTAGGTGTGTCCCGTCGCGACCGAAATGCTACCGGCGATCTTGTAAGTGATGGACGACTTGGCCGCTGCGACGACCAGATTCGCCTCGCCGGAGACCGTGCCGCTCACTTCTGCCGTGATGGTCCCTGTCTTGGTCACGCTGACGGTCATGGATCCACCCGGACCGTCTTTGTACTTGGTGCCGTTCCACCATGACGGCACGTGGTAGGCCTTCTTCGACGTGATACTGATCCACGTCGAGGGGCCATCGCACCGATACGGCTCTATCTGGTGAACCGGCTGCTCAGTGTCGTCCTCCCAGCCCAGTCTGTCGTTGATGTCCTGCGTCTGGTCGGCTGCTACGGCCGTGTCGTCAGCCGGTACTCCGCAGCGACGGCAGTACCCGCAGCCCCAAAGCAGAGAAGCAGTGCAGCAGTGGCAACGCCGGTCACAGCGCGCCGAGAGCTGATGCCCATGTGACACTTTTCCGGTGGACCGCCCCCGTGGCGATCAAGCACTTGAACACTACGTTTGAGGCATGTACGCGACAAGTTCTGGATTCATGTTCTGAGCGAAAATTGAGCTGGAATCAATCGCCCCAGCCACGACGTGCCCCTCCGGTGGTCTGCCCGGGCAGCCCCGTTCTGCCGCCTCCTCGACAACGTGGCAAATGTGCGTGCCAGGGCCCGACTCTCCGACAGGATCCGAGACGCTCTCGACAGCGGCTGGCACCTCACCGACACTGATCGGCGTAGGGGACAGCGGGATGTGGGTCGCAGCTTTCACCGGCGGCACGGCCGTCTTCGCGAGCTGGGTGACCAACCTGGGGAACGTGCGAGCCGCCCGGGTCCAGG
>NZ_JBSFJX010000074.1:0-42051 GCF_053598275.1 Streptomyces sp. NPDC001156
ATGTCGTAATACTAGATCTTTGATAATTTGACTGGAGTTCAGAAGTTTGCTCTTACGATCTGTACTCGGCGGGGGAGGCCCGCCCCCGTGCGTACGGGGTTCACACCGCCGCTCCCGGGTGCGACGCTGTGATCATGAGCCGTATCGAAGCCCCGCGCGACGAAGTCACCGACAACCTCCTCGACCGTCTCAAGGCCGGCCTTCCGGCCGACGCCGTCCTGAGCGACCCCGACGTCACGGCCTCGTACGCGAACGACATGGCGAGTTTCTGCGCGGCCGGCACCCCGGCCGTGGTCGTGCTGCCGCGCACCGTCGAGCAGGTCCAGCACGTGATGCGGACCGCCACCGAACTGCGCGTCCCGGTCGTCCCGCAGGGCGCCCGCACCGGCCTGTCGGGCGGCGCCAACGCCTCAGAGGGCTGCATCGTGCTCTCCCTGACGAAGATGGACCGGATCCTGGAGATCAGCCCGGTCGACCGCATCGCCGTCGTCGAACCCGGTGTCGTCAACGCCGCGCTCTCCCGCGCGGTGAACGAGCACGGCCTGTACTACCCGCCGGACCCCTCCAGCTGGGAGATGTGCACGATCGGCGGCAACATAGGCACGGCCTCCGGTGGCCTGTGCTGTGTGAAGTACGGGGTCACGGCCGAATACGTCCTCGGACTTGACGTCGTCCTCGCCGACGGGCGCCTCATGTCGACCGGCCGCCGCACCGCCAAGGGCGTCGCCGGCTACGACCTCACCCGGCTCTTCGTCGGCTCCGAGGGCTCGCTCGGCATCGTCGTCCGCGCGATCCTCGCCCTGAAGCCGCAGCCGCCCCAGCAGCTGGTGCTGGCGGCCGAGTTCGGGTCCGCGGCCGCCGCGTGCGACGCGGTGTGCCGGATCATGGCGGGCGGGCATGTGCCGTCCCTCCTCGAACTGATGGACCGTACGACCGTCAAGGCCGTCAACGACCTTGCGCACATGGGCCTGCCGGAGACCACGGAGGCCCTGCTGCTCGCGGCCTTCGACACCCCCGACCCGGCCGCCGACCTCGCCGCGGTCGGCGCGCTGTGCGAGGCCGCCGGCGCCACCGAGGTCGTACCGGCCGACGACGCGGCCGAGTCCGAAATGCTCCTGAAGGCGCGGCGGCTGTCGCTGACCGCGCTGGAGGCCGTCAAGGGCACCACGATGATCGACGACGTGTGCGTGCCCCGCTCGCGGCTCGGCGAGATGCTCGAAGGGGTCGAGCGGATCGCCGAGAAGTACCGGCTCACCATCGGGGTCTGCGCACACGCGGGCGACGGCAACACGCACCCGACCGTCTGCTTCGACGCACAGAATCCCGAGGAGTCCCGGCGCGCCCGCGAGTCCTTCGACGAGATCATGGCCCTCGGCCTGGAACTCGGCGGCACGATCACCGGCGAACACGGCGTGGGCGTCCTGAAGAAGGAGTGGCTGGCCCGTGAGATCGGCCCGGTGGGCGTGGAGATGCAACAGGCCGTCAAGAAGGTCTTCGACCCGCTCGGCATCCTCAACCCGGGCAAGCTCTTCTGAGCCGCCCGGTGGGGCGGGCGCCATCGGCACACAGCCGGGTGCACGCCGCGAGGGGGCGCGGCAGGCGTTACACGAGTTCGGATGATTTCTTTCGGGGTGTGTTCCAGGTGTGTGAAGGGATTGCGCGGTGTCGCCCGGAAAGGGGTGGGTACGGGCGGAGCGGCCGTACTCACACCCGGCTTCTGATAGATGTGGATGTCCACACGATCCCCCGAGCAGATACGGGACGACGGACATGAGCGCCCCAACCCCGGCACCCGGTGACGACAGGCCCCGCGAAGGCTATTACCCGGATCCGTCCATTCCTGGATATGTCCGGTACTGGAACGGTGTCGCCTGGGTGCCGGGTACCAGCCGGCCGGCGCCCGGCGATGGCCGACCGCTCTCTCCGCCGCCCGGCGACGGCCGGCCGCTCTCCCCGCCGCCCGGCGCGGCACCCGCCCACGCCTCGGTGGAGGAGACCGGTCCGCACTTCTTCGACGAGGACCCGGTCGAGGAGACCCCCCAAGTGAGCCGGGCCGACGCCCAGCACGGCAGCCGGCCCGAGCCCGCCTCTGCGTGGGGCGCCGACCGCTCACGGCAGTCCGGTTTCGGCGGCGACCAGGACCGCCGGGTGTCGTGGGGCGCGTCGCAGGGCGCCGACCCGTGGCTCCCGCTCTCCGGGCGGCCCGACGGCACCGCGAACCGTACGGACGGCACGGCGACGATCCCGCCCGCCCGCCCGGATTCCTCCCCGGTCCCGGACGACACGGCCGTCTTCCGTCGGCAGCCGCGCGGCGAGGGCTCAGGTACTGGTGCCAGGGACACCTCCCCCGCGACCTCCGAGGGCACCATGACGTTCCGTGCGCTCTCCCCGCGCACGGGGGAGCAGAGCGGGAGCACGGGGGCGGCCGGGCCCGGTCCGGGGCGGCCGACGGCCGAGCCCTCCGCGAGCGCCCAGGCCGCGGCCCGCCAGGCCCTGGGGCTGGACCCGCAGGCGCCGGAGCCCGGCCCGCAGCGCACCGCGCCGCCGCGGCAGCCGTCCGCCCCGTCGCCGTCGGCACCCTCGACCGGTCTGCCCCCGCAGCAGCCGGCCGGCTCGCTCTCCCAGCAGCCCGCGACGAGCCTCCCGCAGCAGTCCGGCGGACCGGCCGCCACGCCGATGACCACGGGCCCCGGCGGCGGACAGCCTTCCTGGGCGCAGCAGGTGCACCGGCTGGCGATCCCGGCATCCGAGGGCGACCGGCCCCTCCCGCCCTGGAAGCCGCCGGTGGACGACCCGTTCCAGGCGGCCGCCCGGGCACAGGCGGCGGCCCGGCCCGCGGGCCTCGGCAAGCGGCTGGCCGCCCGGCTCCTGGACACCCTGGTGCTGGCGGCGGTCACGGGTGTGGCCGCCGTGCCGCTGGGCACCAAGGCGATCGACCACATCGACGACAAGATCGACGCGGCCCGGCTGTCCGGCCAGACCGTCACGGTCTGGCTGCTCGACGGCACGACCTCGATCTACCTCGCCGTTGTGTTCGCCGTGCTCCTCGGCTTCGGCGTCCTCTACGAGGTGCTGCCCACCGTCAAGTGGGGCCGCACGCTGGGCAAGAAGCTGTGCGGCATCGAGGTGCGGGACATCGAGGCCCATGAGCCGCCGGCGTTCGGCCCGACTCTACGCCGCTGGCTCGTCTACTGCGTGCCCGGTCTGCTCGTGGTCGGCGTCGTCGGCGTCCTGTGGTGTCTGTTCGACCGTCCCTGGCACCAGTGCTGGCACGACAAGGCGGCGCACACGTTCGTGGCGGGCTGACCCGGACGGCCCTGTAGGGATGCGGAGCCGGAGGGTTCGCGGTCGACTCGGGCCATGAGCACCGAACCGCCGCCCCCCGGTTCCGGGGGGTCCTCGGACGACGATCCGTTCCGGAAGCAGCCCCCGCCGTCCGAGGGCGGCGGTTCCGCACCCCACTGGGGCCCGCAGCACGGCGACCAGCCCCCGGCCGGCGGCCAACCCCCTCCCGGGGGCGCGCCGCCGCCCGGCGGCGGCCAACCCCCTTACGGCGCACCCCCGCCCGGCGGTGGAGGCCCGTACGGCACGCCTCCGCCGTACGGTGGCGGCCCCTACGGAGACGGAGGTCCCTATGGCGGCGGACCCTACGGCCCGTACGGCGAGTCGGACCCCCTTGCCGGAATGCCGCCGCTCGCCGACAGCGGCAAGCGGGTGCTCGCCCGGATCATCGACATGATCATTGTCGGGATCATCGTCGTGCTGCTGTCCTGGGCGTTCCACACGACCGAGTACAACGTCAACGCCAACCGGGTCGAGTACGGCAAGTCCCTGGGCCAGTCCGTGATCGCCGCGGTGCTCTACACGGCCTACGACACGATCATGATCTCGAGGTCGGGGCAGACGCTCGGCAAGAAGCTGCTCAACATACGGGTGGCCAATCTGACGGACGGATCCACCCCTTCCGTGCAGACATCGCTGGTCCGGGCGCTGGTGCTGTGGCTTCCGTTCGCGTTCTGCTGCGCCTGTATCTGGACCGCGATCTGCGGCGGCTGGAGCTTCTTCGACCGGCCCTACAAGCAGGGCCTGCACGACAAGGCGGCCCGGACCGTGGAGGTCAGCACGGTGTGAGGGACCGAGTCGGCGGACGGCGGCGAACCAAGAACCGGCGGGCCCGTGTCATACGGGCCCGCCGGTTCCGTTGCTCGTTGTGCGGTTGTCCGAAGTATCCGTCAAGTGCTGTGCAGGCGCGCTCGGTTCAGGGGTGCGCCGTCTCGCGTACGGGCTCTGCGCCCGCGGTGGATCCGACGGACGCCGTCGGGCGTCCGGCCGGGGCCTGCCGTTCGGCGGCGGGCCGCTCGGCACCCGACGCGGACTTCGGCAGCGGGACCGTCACGGCGACGAGCAGTCCGAGAGCGAGTGCCGCGAGGGCGATCACGGCGATCCCCGGGCTCGAACTCGTCTGTGACAGCAGCAGCATGGCGAGGGTGGAGAAGATCACGGTGCAGGAACCGTAGGCGAGCTGTGCGGCGTTCGGACGAGGCATGGCCATTCCTCGGGGTGGGGGTCTCCCCCCGTGCCTCTCGCTATGGGGGAGGATGCGGACAACTGTGTGGATTGCCGGTGCACTTGGGGTCCAGCCCGGAATCACGGGGTGACAGGGTGCCGGCAGGGCGATCCACCGCCATTCCGGCCGTACTGCCCGCCGACTCTATTCGCCTGCATTCCCGAGCGGAACCGTTGGTAAGCGTGACCTAACGCACGGTGCTGGTGCACGGGGGGCGCACAGAGTCATTCGGTCCACCGACTGGACGGGCTTACGCGCCTGTTGACAGGAGATTATGCCGTTCGCATAGCGGACGTCTGCTTCCGTTAATGCACTTGGCCTGTTCAAGTCAAGATCTGTCTTTTCTCTTAAACCTCCGGTCAAATGTCGTCACTTGACACACGCGTACACCGCGCGCGCGGACCTTCCAGGACAGGACCCTTCTTCCGCGCGATCGGACGCGTCGGGGAGGACTACAAGTGAACAGCAGATCCTGGACATTCAGAGCGGCCGCCGCGGCCGTCACTCTCGCGGCGGCCACCGCCACGCTGTCGGTGTCCGCCGCGGCCCAGACCGGCCCGGGCGTCTCGTCGGCCGCCGCCAACCGGCACGACCCGCAGCCGGTCAAGAGCAGGGAGCACGACCTCGACGGACCGCTGAGCAAGACTCAGGATGCCCAGCGGGAGGAAGCACTGGGCCGGGTCATCTCGGGCAAGGCCAAGGTCACCGACCGCGGCGCGTCGAAGGTGGTGAAGCTCAGCAACGGCAAGTACGTCGAACTCGCCCGTGAGCGCACCGACAAGATCTTCACCATCCTCGCCGAGTTCGGCACCAAGACGTCGCAGTACGGCGGCACCGCGGGGCCGGCGCACAACCAGATAGCCGAGCCGGACCGCGCCGCGGACAACAGCACCGCGTGGCAGGCGGACTACAACCGGCAGCACTTCCAGGACCTCTACTTCTCCACGGACCCGAAGAAGAAGTCCCTCAAGCAGTTCTACGAGAAGGCCTCCTCGGGCCGTTACTCGGTCGACGGCCAGGTCCAGGACTGGGTGAAGGTCGACTACAACGAGGCCCGCTACGGCACCAACGAGTGCGACACCTGCGTGTGGAACCTCGTCAGCGACGCCCTGGTCAAGTGGGTCGCCCAGCGCAAGGCCGCCGGTGACACCGACGCCCAGATCAAGTCCGCGATCGCCCAGTACGACCAGTGGGACCGCTACGACTACGACGGCGACGGCAACTTCAACGAGCCCGACGGCTACATCGACCACTTCCAGATCGTGCACGCCGGTGAGGATGAGTCCGCGGGCGGCGGCGCGCAGGGCGAGGACGCCATCTGGGCGCACCGCTGGTACGCGTACGGCACCGACGCCGGCAAGACCGGCCCCGCGAACAACAAGCTCGGCGGCACCCAGATCGGCGACACCGGCGTCTGGGTCGGCGACTACACCATCCAGCCGGAGAACGGCGGACTCGGCGTCTTCGCCCACGAGTACGGCCACGACCTGGGCCTGCCCGACAACTACGACACCACCGGGAGGGCGGAGAACTCCACCGCCTTCTGGGACCTCATGTCCTCGGGTTCGTGGCTCGGCACGGGCAAGAACAGCATCGGCGACACCCCCGGCGACTTCACCGCCTGGGACAAGCTCCAGCTCGGCTGGCTGAACTACCGGGTCGTCGGCTCCGGCTCTCCCTCGCTGACGAAGCTCGGCTACTCGGAGTACAACACGGCGAAGCCCCAGGCGCTGATCGTCACGCTGCCGAAGAAGACGGTCACCACGGACCTCGTCACCCCGGCGAGCGGCTCCTACCAGTGGTGGAGCGGCAGCGGCAACGGTCTGAACAACACGCTGACCCGTGACGTCGACCTGACGGGCAAGTCGTCGGCCTCGCTGTCCCTCAAGGGCTACTACGACATCGAGAAGGACTACGACTTCCTGTACACGGAGGTCTCCACCGACGGCGGCGCCACCTGGAAGGCGATCGACGGCACGGTGAACGGTGCCGCGATTCCGCGCGACGCGAGCGACCAGCCGGCCCTGACCGGCACCATCGACAAGTACGGCGACCTGGTCTACCCGCTGGACGCCTACGCCGGTAAGTCGATCAAGCTGCGCTTCCGCTACACCACCGACACCGGGGTGGCCCAGAAGGGCTTCGCGGCGGACGACATCACCATCACGGCCGACGGCTCCGCCATCTTCAGCGACGGCGCCGAGAACGGTACCGGCGACTGGGCCGTCAGCGGCTTCTCCGTCAAGGGAGCCTCCTACAGCGGCGACTACCCGCAGTACTACATCGCCGAGAACCGCCAGTACGTGTCGTACGACTCGACCCTGAAGACCGGCCCGTACAACTTCGGCTTCCTGAACACCAAGCCGGGCTGGGTCGAGCACTTCCCGTACCAGAACGGTCTGCTGATCTGGCTCTGGGACACCTCGCAGTCCGACAACAACGTCAGCGCGCACCCCGGAGAGGGCCTGATCCTGCCGATCGACGCGAACGCCAAGCCGCTGAAGTGGGCGGACGGGACCTACATGCGCAACCGCATCCAGGCCTTCGACTCCTCGTTCTCCCTGGAGCCGACGGACGCGATCACCCTGCACAACAACGGCGTGGCCGTGAAGATCAACAGCCGCCCGGGCGTTTCGCTCTTCGACGACCACAAGGGCACGTACTACTACCCCGAGACCCCGTATGCGGGTGTGAAGGTGCCGGACACCCACACGAAGATCAAGCTCCTGCAGCAGACGACGGACGGCAGCGTACTGACGGTGGCCGTGCTCACGCAGAAGCACTAGTCCCCGGACGATCATGTCCCTGGTGGCACCGATCACAGACTGAATACTGTTTTCGCAGGTCAGAGCACGATCGGCCGCGACCCTCTAGCGGGGCGCGGCCGATCGTGTTTAGGTGCGTCCTGTAGCTCTCTTATTGACACAAGGTCTCACGGGGGTGTGACAGGCATGGCCGCAGGAGGTTTCTGCAAGCTGCCGAGCGGCAGCGTGGTGGTGGCGCTGAACCTGCCCAGTCCGGGTTCGGGCAGCGGCTTCGTCCGCGTGCTCGTCCTCGCCCAGAACCGCGCCCGGGCGCTGACGCGCCTGCGCAATCTGGGTCTGCGCGCCGTCTACCTGCGCGGCAACGTGGCTCCGCCGACCCCCGACGAGATCACGGCGGTCCTGCACCACCCCGACGGCCTGATATGGCGCACCGCCCCCGACAGCGCGGGCCAGGAGCTGTCCCAGGAGCTGTGGCACCCGATCAGGGCGCTGCTGAGGCGCCAGACGGCGCAGGCGCAGGTCTAGGAGGAGGACCAGGAGGAGTGCGCGTGCCCTACACCACGGGCTTGCCGGACAGCTCCACGCCGGCCTCGCGCAGCTCCTCCAGCGCTCGCTCCGTGGTCTCCTCCGACACGCCTGCGGTCAGGTCCAGCAGCACCTGGGTGCGGAAGCCCTGGCGCACGGCGTCCAGGGCGGTGGCGCGCACACAGTGGTCCGTGGCGATCCCCACCACGTCCACCTCGTCGACCTCCCGCGCGCGCAGCCAGTCGCCGAGCGACACCCCGTTCTCGTCGGCCCCCTCGAACCCGCTGTAGGCCGCCGCGTAGGCGCCCTTGTCGAACACGGCGTCGATCGCGCCGGAGGCGACCGCCGGGGCGAAGTTGGGGTGGAAGCCCACGCCCTCCGTGCCCGCGACGCAGTGCGCGGGCCAGGAGTGGACGTAGTCGGGGTTGTCGGCGAAGTGTCCGCCGGGGGCGATGTGGTGATCGCGGGTGGCGACGACATGCCGGTAGCCGGCGGGGGCCTGACCGATCAGCTCGGTGATCGCGGCGGCCACATCGGCACCACCGGCCACCGCGAGGCTGCCGCCTTCACAGAAGTCGTTCTGCACATCTACGACGATCAAGGCGCGGCGCATGGTCGGTGTCCTTCGGCTTGGCGGCGGATCGGAGTGGAGGGGTGCGAGGCCCGGCCGTCTGTACGAACTACCGAGCCTAGAGACTTCACGGGCCGGGCGGGAGGGGGCGTGTGGCGGTCGGCGGGTGCGCGGGTCGCGCTGCCGTTGCATTCCCACCGGCCGCCCGTTCATGCGCCGAGCCGGACGGGTCGGCCGAAGCCGCACCCGCTCCGGCCCCCGGGGCGGTGCCGAGCGCGTCCTACGGAACGCCTCAGACGTATTCGGTCGGAAGGACCGGCTCCCCGCGCGACAGCTGGGTCGCCGACAGCGGGAGGCCGGCACGCGCGGCCGTGTGCCGGTCGCGGACGACGTCGAGCGGCTCGCGGGCGATCACCTGGCCGCCCTTGACCAGCTGGACCTGCAGTTGCCGGTCCACGAGCTCCTGCGGGACCGGCCCGGTGCCGATCACCTCGGCCTCCGCGACGCCGTCCTCGTCGAGCCGCCGTGCGGCCCACTTGCGCCCCCCGATGGACGTCTTTCCGCCGACCGACTTCTTCGCCACCGGCATCAGCGGAGCACTCGGGTCCGACGACTCGGCGCGGGCGACCAGCTTGTAGACCATCGAGCAGGTCGGATGGCCGGAACCCGTCACCAGCTGGGTGCCGACGCCGTACGCGTCCACAGGCGCCGCCCGCAGCGAGGCGATGGCGTACTCGTCCAGGTCGGAGGTGACGACGATCTTGGTGTCGGTCGCGCCCAGCTCGTCCAGTTGCTGCCGCACCCGGTGGGCGACCAGCAGTAGATCGCCGGAGTCGATGCGCACGGCGCCCAGTTCGGGGCCGGCGATGTCGACGGCGATGCGTACGGCCTCGGCGACGTCGTAGGTGTCCACGAGCAGCGTGGTGTTTCGGCCGAGCGAGTCCACCTGGGCCTGGAAGGCGTCCCGCTCGCTGTCGTGCAGCAGGGTGAACGCATGGGCGGACGTGCCGACCGTCGGGATGCCGTACCGGAAGCCGGCGGCCAGGTCGGAAGTGGTGGTGAAGCCTCCCACGTACGCGGCGCGCGCGGCAGCCACCGCGGCCAGCTCGTGGGTGCGCCGGGCGCCCATCTCGATCAGCGCCCGGCCGTCGGCGGCCGAGGACATACGGGAGGCCGCGGCGGCGACGGCGGAGTCGTGGTTGAGGATGGACAGGATCACGGTCTCCAGGAGTACGCACTCCGCGAAGGAGCCCTCGACCCGCATGATCGGCGAGCCCGGGAAGTACACCTCGCCCTCGGGGTAGCCCCAGATGTCGCCGTCGAAGCGGTACTCGGCCAGCCAGTCCAGGGTGTCGCGGTCGACGATCCGGTTCTCCCGCAGAAAGCCGAGGACGTCCCCGTCGAAGCGGAAGTTCTCGACCGCGTCCAGGACACGCCCGGTGCCGGCCACCACGCCGTAGCGGCGGCCGTCCGGCAGCCGCCGGGTGAAGACCTCGAAGACGGAGCGCCGCTCGGCGCTGCCCGCCTGGAGGGCGGCCTGCAGCATCGTCAGCTCGTAGTGGTCGGTGAAGAGCGCCGTCGAGGGCACGTCCACCGGCAACCCAAGGTCCGCAGTGTTCATGAGCGCTGATCGTACTCCCATTTCGTCAGTCTGACGATTTGTGGTGGTGGTCGCGGTGTCCGTTTGCGCGGGGCCCCGGTCGAGGTGGCAGCATGGGCCGTGTGACGGCACCCGCACCCCTAGAGATCGAAAAGACCGAGTCGGCGGAGGAGGAGTTCGCCGTCCCCGAACCCGATGTCCCATGGGTGACGATCGTCCACAACGACCCGGTCAACCTCATGAGCTATGTGACGTACGTTTTCCAGACGTACTTCGGGTACACCAAGGACAAGGCCACCAAGCTCATGCTCGACGTCCACCACAAGGGCCGGGCGGTCGTCTCCAGCGGTACCCGCGAGGAGATGGAACGCGACGTGCAGGCCATGCACGGCTACGGTTTGTGGGCCACCCTCCAGCAGGACCGGAAGTAACGACCTCCCTGATGTCAGGACACTTCGAATCGCTCCCCGGCGGCGGTGCCGCCGTCGCCCTCGACAACGTCGAGATCTCCATCATCCGGTCGCTGGCCGTGCAGCTGCTCGAGCTCATCGGGCCGGGCCCCGCCGAGAACGCCGCCGACGACCTGCTCGCCGAGCTGTTCAACGAGGGCCCGAGCGAACCGCCCTCCGACCCCGTGCTGCGTCGGCTGTTCCCGGACGCGTACGGCGGGCCCGGCGGCGAGCCGGCCTCGCCCGAGGAGGCCGAGGAGCAGCACGCGCACTCCGCCGAGTTCCGCCGCTTCACCGAGAACGATCTGCGCGCCCGCAAGCGGGACAACGCCCTCGCGGTGATCCGCTCGCTCGACGCGCTCACCTCGGCCAGCGAGGAGGGCGGCGTCCTCAAGCTGTCCCAGCAGGAGTCCGAGCAGTGGCTCGGCGCCCTGAACGACCTGCGCCTCGCGATCGGCTCGCGACTCGAGGTCGTCGACGAGGACGACACCGATCACCTCTACCGGCTGCCGGACGAGGATCCGCGCAAGCCCATGGTGATGGCCTACCTCTGGCTCGGCGGGCTCCAGGAGACGCTGGTCACGACCCTGATGCCCTGAGCTCTCGGTTGGCCCGTCCGTCGCGCACGCGTGGCGGGTGCCGCCAACCTGGGCGACGCACCCGCTGGAGAATCGTTTCTCCTTGCTGTGCCGCCCGGTCCCAGCTCACGAGAGCCGTGATGCAGGAGGTCGCACCCGCGCCGACGGCCTGCTTGGCGACCTTGCTCGCCAGGTCCTTGTTGAACCCGGTCCGCCCGCGACGCGGCGTGACGTTGGCGGCTGCGAAGATCATGGGGCGAGTGAGTTGATCGAGATCTGAGCTTCGGTCGCCGCCGCGGTGGGGGAGCCGGGTTCCGGGGGTGCCGGAGGCCGGGACAGGGCCCGTATCGCCGGGCTGGACACATGCAGTGCAGCCGCCCGCCGATCACCTGAACGTGTCCATGTGGTCGCTCAGAGGACACTCAAATCCGGATAACGATCGCGTCACCACCGCTATCCCATTTGCCACCCTTCGTGCCTCGTGGGTGTCACTGAGTGTGGCGCACCTCACACGCCGAGCGGTGGATCAACCTCACGGCGTGGTAGACCTTCACGACCGCTTGGCGGAGGACAGCACCCATGTCCGGCCGGGCGCGCCACCGAGTCGACGGACCGTCGGCCAGGCACACTCCAGCAAATCCGGGGGGATCGGAACCCGATCCGAGGTCGCACGAGCGGCTCGGATCGGCATGGAGAAAGGCGCACCGACATGACCTCGTCCCAGGTCGACCAGGAGCACGACATCGGCAAGGCCGTGGGCGGCGAGGCCGCCGAGGAGGGATACCGGCGCGGTCTCAACAGCCGCCAGGTCCAGATGATCGCCATCGGCGGCGCGATCGGCACCGGGCTCTTCTACGGCTCGAGTGCCAGCATCGCGAAGATCGGGCCCAGCCTCATCGCGTGCTACGCGGCCGCCGGCATCGTGATCTTCTTCATCATGCGGGCCCTCGGGGAACTGCTCACCTATCGCCCGACATCGGGCAGCTTCGCCGACTACGCCCGGGAGTTCTTCGGCCCCTTCGCCGGGTTCGTCACCGGTTGGTCGTACTGGGCGCTGTGGATCACCGCGTGCATGTCCGAGGTCACGGCGGCCGGTCACTACATCAACTACTGGTGGCCCTCGGTGCCCGTCTGGTCCACCGCCGCCATCGCGCTGGCCGTGCTCTTCATCGCCAACCTGGTCTCGGTCAAGCTCTTCGGGGAGCTGGAGTTCTGGTTCTCCACCGTCAAGGTGACGGCGATCGTCGCCATGATCGTCATCGGCGTCGGCATCCTCACCTTCGGCTTCTCCTCCGTCGGTGACACCGCCTCGGTCAGCCATCTGTGGTCGGACGGCGGGTTCGCCCCCAGCGGCACCTGGCAGGCCATGCTGGCCATGCAGGGCGTGATCTTCGCCTACCTGGGTGTCGAACTGGTGGGCATCACCGCCGGGGAGGCCGAGAACCCGAAGAAGACCCTCCGCCGGGCCATCAACACCCTTCCGGTCCGTATCGGCATCTTCTACGTCGGCTCGCTGATCGTCATCCTCTCCGTCTACAGCTGGACCAAGTACACCCCGGGTGTGAGCCCGTTCGTGCAGGTCTTCGGGGCCGTCGGCATCCCGGGCGCGGCCGGGATCATGAACTTCGTGGTGCTCACCGCCGCGCTGTCGTCCTGCAACTCGGGCATCTACTCCACCGGCCGGATGCTGCGCGGGCTGGCCCTCAGCGGAGAGGCCCCCGACACGGTGGCCAGGCTCAGCGGACGGCAACTGCCGTTGCCCGCGCTGGTGGTCTCGACACTCGTCATGGGGCTCGGCGTGGTGGTCAACGTCCTCTCGCCGGACAAGGCGTTCGTCTACATCACCTCGGTCGCCACCTGCGCCGGGCTGTGGACCTGGATCATGATCCTCGCCGCTCATCTGCGCTACCGCTCCCGGGTCAGGGCCGGTCTCCTGCCGGCCTCCGACTTCCGGATGCCGGGCGCGCCGGTCACCGACTGGCTCGGCATCGCGGCCCTCGGCTTCGTCGTCGTCCTGATGGCGCTCAACGGTGACACCCGGCTCGGCCTGTACGTCTTCGGCGTCTGGTTCCTGCTGCTCGTCGTCGGCTACCTGGCCGCCGTCCGGCGCCGCCCGGCCGAGGCCGCGTAGTCGCCTGCCCGCCAGTAATACAGCCCGGCCGCTGAGGGAGGGCGCCGGCTGGACCTGCGGTGACCACCCGGGCTTCCTGGCCGCACCGCCGGCCGCCCGCCGCTCACGGTGTCCGCGATATGGGCCGTCCTGTACCACCTTCCGGTACGGGGCGGCCCGTTCGCCGCTCGCCGCCGCTCCGCCTGACGCGCTGCGCGCGGACCCTGTCTGCTTATCCTGACCGTCATGCTGACCATCACCCAGGCCCTCGTCGACCAGATCGTCGCCCACGCGCGCAAGGACCACCCCGACGAGGCGTGCGGCGTGGTCGCGGGCCCGGTGGGCTCCGGCCGCCCCGAGCGCTTCATCCCGATGCTGAACGCGGCCCGCTCGCCCACGTTCTACGAGTTCGACTCCGGCGATCTGCTCAAGTTGTACCGGGACATGGACGACCGCGACGAGGAGCCGGTGGTCATCTACCACTCCCACACCGCGACCGAGGCGTACCCGTCCCGCACCGACATCTCGTACGCCAACGAGCCCGGCGCGCACTACGTCCTGGTCTCCACCGCCGACACGGACGACGCGGGCCCGTTCCAGTTCCGTTCGTTCCGGATCCTGGAGGGCGAGGTGACGGAGGAGGAGGTCACCGTGGTGGAGCACTACTGATCCCGCAATTCGGTCAGAATTCATCCATCATGTGAGATCACACTCCGGTCACCGGCACGGGAATCGATACGATGACCCCATGGTTTTCCACGACGTGAGCGAGAAGACGCCGGGCACGCTGCTCGTGGCGCGGCTGCACGTCGACCTGTGCAGGCTGAACAGCGCCTTCTGTTGACGCCGCCCTGTCGCCGACGGCCATGAGGGCCGCGGCACTCCGCCCCGCGTACCACCGCTCTTGCGCCGCAGTGTGCCGTCCGTCCAGCCCTCGGCTCCGAGCTGGGGGCCCCCCATCCAGACCTCTCCCGACAGGAGCCCCAAGCCATGGCCATCGAGGTCCGCATCCCCACCATCCTGCGCCAGTACACCGACGGTCAGAAGGCCGTCGAGGGCAACGGGGAGACCCTCGCCGAACTCTTCGCCGACCTCGAGACGCGTCACGCGGGCATCCAGGGCCGCATCGTCGACGAGGCCGCCGGCGGCGAGCTGCGCCGATTCGTGAACGTCTACCTGAACGACGAGGACGTCCGCTTCCTCGACGGCATCAACACCAAGCTCGCCGACGGCGACAACGTGACGATCCTGCCGGCCGTGGCGGGAGGTTCCGCCACGGCGCAGCCGCGGCCGGTCCGTGCGGTGGCCGGGCGGCGCTCCGGAACGGCCTGATCGCAGATGCGCTACGACTCTCCGCTCGCCGCGGTGGGCAACACCCCTCTGGTGTGCCTGCCGCGGCTCTCGCCGTCCGCCGACGTCCGTATCTGGGCCAAGCTGGAGGACCGCAACCCGACCGGCTCGGTCAAGGACCGCCCCGCGCTGCACATGATCGAGCAGGCGGAGAAGGACGGGCGGCTGACCCCGGGCCGCACGATCCTGGAGCCCACCTCGGGCAACACGGGCATCTCGCTGGCCATGGCGGCCAAGCTCAAGGGCTACCGCATGGTGTGCGTGATGCCCGAGAACACCTCCCAGGAGCGCCGGGACCTGCTGGGCATGTGGGGAGCCGAGATCATCTCCAGCCCGGCCGCCGGCGGCTCCAACACCGCGGTGCGCGTCGCCAAGGAACTGGCGGCCGAGCACCCGGACTGGGTGATGCTCTACCAGTACGGCAACCCGGACAACGCGGGCGCGCACTACGCCACGACCGGGCCCGAGATCCTCGCCGACCTTCCGTCCATCACGCACTTCGTGGCCGGTCTCGGCACCACCGGCACGCTGATGGGCGTGGGCCGGTATCTGCGCGAGAACAAGCCGGACGTGAAGATCGTCGCGGCCGAGCCGCGCTATGACGACCTGGTGTACGGCCTCAGGAACCTCGACGAGGGCTTTGTGCCGGAGCTGTACGACGCCTCGGTGCTCACCACCCGCTTCTCGGTCGGCTCGGCGGACGCGGTGACCCGCACTCGTGAACTCCTGCAGCAGGAAGGCATCTTCGCCGGGGTCTCCACCGGTGCCGCTCTGCACGCGGCCATCGGGGTCGGCAACAAGGCGGTCAAGGCGGGCGAGAGCGCCGACATCGTCTTCATCGTGGCCGACGGCGGCTGGAAGTACCTGTCGACGGGCGTCTACACGGCGGCGACGACGGAAGAGGCGATCCAGACGCTGCACGGTCAGCTGTGGGCATAGGGTTATCCCTATAGGGGTGACCGGGGGTTTCGCCCCCGGGACCCGCCTTCTCATCATCGCGCCAACCCCTGTCCATGGGTGCGCTAAGTGCCGCCTATGGAGCGGCAAAGATCTTCCTTCGGGACTGCCCGCTCTCTCCGCTACAGGGCTACGTTCTGCCCGCACCCTGTCATGACCCGCTCACTGGGCCCTGTGGGGGTGTTCAAGGTGTTCCAGGTGTCATGACCATGACCGTGCGTTCACCGTCGCTACGCGCGTCACGGCCTGCCACTCACTCGTGAATCCCCACTTACGGCTGTGGCTCCGCGTTCGGCCCCACCCAGGCCGCCCGCGGCGCCGGCCTCAAACCGAGAGAGGCAGCACCCCCATGCGTGAGTCCCGCCCGAGCAAGCGGCGCCGGAGTCTGCGAAGACTCCTCACCGCCGCACTCCCCGCTCTCGCCCTCACCGTCGCCGGCCTCATGGCGGCCCCGTCCGCCGGCGCCCAGAGCGCCCCCGACACCGCACAGTCCACGCACTCGACCCGCGCCGCCCAGAACGCCAAGGCGCTGACCGACCCCAAGGCCCAGACCTTCCACTCCACCGGCAAGGCCGGTCAGAAGGTGCCGACACAGCACCTCTGCGGCACCCCGAGCGCCGGCCACGCCTCCTGCTTCGCCCAGCGGCGCACCGACATCAAGCAGCGACTGTCCGCCGCGCTGGCCGCCGCACCCTCCGGCCTGAGCCCGGCCAACCTGCACAGCGCCTACAACCTGCCATCCACCGGCGGCTCGGGCCTGACCGTCGCTGTGGTCGACGCCTACAACGACCCCAACGCCGCGTCGGACCTCGCGACCTACCGCTCGACCTACGGCCTGTCGGCGTGCACCAAAGCCAACGGCTGCTTCAAGCAGGTCAGCCAGACCGGCTCCACCACGTCGCTGCCCTCCAACGACTCCGGCTGGGCCGGTGAGGAGGCGCTCGACATCGACATGGTCAGCGCCGTCTGCCCCAACTGCAACATCATCCTGGTCGAGGCCAACTCGGCCTCCGACAGCGACCTGGGCATCGCGGAGAACGAGGCCGTCTCCCTCGGCGCGAAGTTCGTCTCCAACAGCTGGGGCGGCTCCGAGTCCTCCTCCCAGACCAGTGAGGACACCCAGTACTTCAAGCACCCGGGTGTCGCCATCACGGTCTCCTCGGGCGACTCCGCCTACGGCGCCGAGTACCCGGCGACCTCCCAGTACGTGACCGCGGTCGGCGGCACCGCGCTGACCACGTCCTCCAACTCCCGTGGCTGGACCGAGTCGGTGTGGAAGACCAGCAGCACCGAGGGCACCGGCTCCGGCTGCTCCGCCTACGACCCGAAGCCCTCCTGGCAGACCGACACCGGCTGCTCCCGGCGCATGGAGGCCGACGTCTCCGCCGTCGCCGACCCGGCCACCGGTGTGGCGGTCTACGACACCTACGGCGGCTCCGGCTGGGCGGTCTACGGCGGCACCAGCGCCTCCTCGCCGATCGTCGCCGGCGTGTACGCCCTCGCGGGCACCCCGGGCGTCAGCGACTACCCGGCGAAGTACCCGTACTCCCACACCTCCAACCTGTACGACGTCACCACCGGCAACAACGGCAGCTGCTCGCCCTCGTACTTCTGCACCGCCACGACCGGCTACGACGGGCCGACCGGCTGGGGCACCCCCAACGGCACCGCCGCCTTCACCGCCGGCAGCAGCAGCGGCAACACCGTGACCGTCACCAACCCGGGCAGCCAGTCGACCACCACCGGCGGCTCGGTCAGCCTGCAGATCCACGCGACCGACAGCGCGGGTGCGGCCCTCACCTACAGCGCCACCGGTCTGCCGACGGGCCTGTCGATCAACAGCTCGACCGGCCTGATCTCCGGCACCGCCTCCACCGCGGGCACCTACAACGTGACCGTCACCGCCCAGGACTCCACGGGCGCCTCCGGCTCGGCCTCCTTCAGCTGGACGGTCGGCTCCTCCGGTGGCACCTGCTCCTCGGCGCAGCTGCTCGGGAACGCGGGCTTCGAGTCCGGCAACACCACCTGGACCGCCACCAGCGGGGTCATCACCAACGACACTGGTGAGGCCGCGCACAGCGGTTCGTACAAGGCCTGGCTCGACGGATACGGAACCTCGCACACCGACACGCTGTCCCAGTCGGTGACGATCCCGTCCGGCTGCAAGGCGACGTTCACCTTCTACCTGCACATCGACACGGCGGAGACCACCACCAGCACCCAGTACGACAAGCTGACGGTGACCGCTGGGTCGACCACGCTGGCGACGTACTCGAACCTCAACAATGCCTCGGGTTACGCCCAGAAGTCCTTCGACCTCTCCTCGTTCGCGGGGTCCACGGTCACCCTCAAGTTCAGCGGCGTGGAGGACTCCTCGCTGCAGACCAGCTTCGTCGTCGATGACACCGCCCTGACGACCAGCTGACGCACCTGTGCGCAAAGGGCCCCGGCCGTGTGTGCGGCCGGGGCCCGGTGGCGCTCGGCCAGGGATCCTGATGGGCTGGAGAAACGTCACACCAGCGGCAGGGCACAGGACAATGGACGAGGCACAGGAAGGCGGCCGCCCATGCGCCGTACGACGTTCCACCGGACCACCCTCGTCGCCGCCGCGGCAGCGGCGCTCCTCGTCGCGGGCTGCGGCAGCGGGGGCGGCGGCCGGGGCGCGGGCAGCGGGGCGTCGACCCCCTCGGGTCCGACACCGGCCTCGGCGTCCCCTTCCCCCTCCCTGTCGCCATCGGCACCGCCCTCCCCGGCCCCCACGGCGAGCGGGACGGTCTGTGCTCCGGAGGTACAGCTCATCGCGGCCGACACGGGCCGCACCGTATGCGTGACACAGGGCGGACAGCTCCGCCTCACCCTGGACGGCACCCGGGACCGGCCGTGGACCACGGTGAAGGCCACCGGCGGCGCACTCCAGGCCACCAACGCCGGCATCGTCATCCAGCCCGGCGACGCCGTCGCCGCCTACAAAGCGGTGGCCCCGGGCACGGCACGGCTCACCGCGACCCGCCCGCTGTGCGCCAAGCGCCCGGGCCAGGTGTCGTGCCTGGGAATCGAGCAGTGGACGGTCACGGTCACGGTGACCGAGCCATGAGAACGCGTTACGCGGACGACACCACGAGGACCAACCATGAGGCCGATCACCCCGCCAGGTACCGCACCTGATCCCACAGTGCGGGGTCCACCACGCCCACCCGGCGGCGGAAATCCCACAGCGGAACGTCCCGCAGCTCGTCGGTCTCCAGGAAGCTGGGCCGGCCGTGGGCGTCGGCGACCGTCCCCGGCGGCAGCGGGATCACTCCCGCCCGCTCGTCGTGGTACCGACTGGTGATCTTCGCGACGGTCGCGCTGCTCCCGTGCACTGTCAGCACCAGACACGGCCGTTCCTTGCCGCCCGGCCGGTCCTCGTACGGCACACTCGCCCACCAGATCTCGGCGGGCCGTGGATGCACCCCGGCGCGGCCCGGCGGACGCGTGGCCGCACGGCGACGGCGGTGCCCGCGCCCCCAGCCGTCCACCAGCGTCGCGACCAGCGCCAGCAGCACCACCGCCGCCAGCGCGAGCCACCAGGACGTGTCCATATGGATGACGGTACCGGCGCGTCCGGCGCGTCGCCCGCCCTTCACAACTGCCGCGCGCCCTACCGCGCCCCTCATGCGCCGTCGGTCCAGCCGAACCGGTGACACCACAGGTGAGTTCGCCCACAACGGCCCCTGGCGGAGGAGCGACCGGCCCTTTTGCGCCTTACGCTCGACGGACCGCACGCCCCCCCCGTCACCGTCCACATCCCTGCCTTCTGCACTATCTGCCACGCGGAGGTTCCAGCTTTATGAAGCTCACCGTCGTCGGCTGCTCGGGGTCGTTCCCGTCCGCGGACTCGGCCTGCTCGAGCTACCTCGTCGAGGCCGACGGCTTCCGGCTGCTTCTCGACATGGGCAACGGCGCCCTGGGCGAGCTGCAGCGCCACTGCGGTCTCTACGACCTCGACGCGATCTTCCTCAGCCATCTCCACGCCGACCACTGCATCGACATGCTCGGGTACTTCGTCGCGCGCTACTACCGCCACGACGGCGGCCGCGCGGCACCCATCCCGGTCTACGGCCCCGAGGGCACGGAGCAGCGCCTCACCACTGCCTACGCCGACACCCCCTCGGCCTCCTCGATGAGCGAGGTCTTCGACTTCCACACGGTCAAGCCGGGCACGTTCGAGATCGGCTCCTTCACCGTCCACACGGAACGCGTCCGCCACCCCGTGGAGGCGTACGGCATCCGGGTCGAGCACGGCGGCAGGTCGCTCACGTACTCCGGCGACACCGGCGTGAGCGAGGCGCTGGACGAACTCGCCCGCGACACGGACCTGTTCCTGTGCGAGGCGGCGTTCACCTACGGCAAGGAGAACATCCCGGACCTCCACCTCAACGGCCGCGAGGCCGGCGAGGCGGCCGCCCGCGCCGGTGCCCGCCGCCTGATCCTGACCCACATCCCGCCGTGGACCGACCCGGAGATCAACCTGGCCGACGCCCGCGCGGTCTACAAGGGTCCGGTGGAGCTGGCGGCGCCGCGCGCTACGTACGAGGTCTAGCCCCGCCGTACGGGAAACCCCCCGCTCACGCCCGAAGGCCCCGGAACCGAAGAGGTTCCGGGGCCTTCGTGTCGCTCGTGAGGGGCTCACGCCTTGGTGAGGTCCTCGACCTCCTCCTCGGGCTCGCGGCCCGGGGTGGGGAGGTTGAACTTGGTGATCGCGAAGCGGAAGACGACGTAGTAGATCGCCGCGAACACCAGGCCGATCGGGATGATCAGCCAGGGCTTGGTGGCCAGGTTCCAGTTGAGCCCGTAGTCGATGACGCCGGCGGAGAAGGTGAAGCCCGCGTGGACGCCGAGAGCCCAGGTGATCGCCATGGACAGGGCCGTGAGGACCGCGTGGATCGCGTACAGCACCGGGGCGATGAACATGAACGAGAACTCGATCGGCTCGGTCACACCGGTCACGAAGGAGGTCAGCGCCAGCGAGATCATCATGCCCATCACGGCCTTGCGGCGCTCGGGGCGGGCGGAGTGCGCGATGGCGATCGCCGCGGCCGGCAGGCCGAACATCATGATCGGGAAGAAGCCCGACATGAACTGTCCGGCGGTCGGGTCACCGGCGAAGAAGCGGTTGAGGTCACCGTGGACGACCTGACCGGCCGAGTTCTTGAAGTCACCGATCTGGAACCAGGAGACGGTGTTCACGAACTGGTGCATGCCGACCGGGATCAGCGCACGGTTGATCAGACCGAAGAGGCCCGCGCCCAGGGCGCCGAGACCGGTGATCCACTCGCCGAAGTTCGAGATGCCCTCGCCGATCGGCTTCCAGATCAGGCCGAAGAAGACGCCGGCGAGCGTGCCGACGAAGGCCATGATGATCGGCACCAGGCGACGGCCGTTGAAGAAGCCGAGCCAGTCCACCAGCTTGGTGCGGTGGAAGCGCTGCCACAGCACGGCGGAAAGCAGACCCATGAGGATGCCGCCGAGGACACCGGGGTTGTTGTAGGTCGCGGCTATGTCGGCGCCGGCCTGGACCTTCGCCTCGGTGACCGGGAAGGCCTTCAGTACGTTGCTGTAGACCAGGAAGCCGACCAGGGCGGCGAGCGCGGTCGAGCCGTCGGCCTTCTTCGCGAAACCGATCGCGACACCGATGCAGAACAGCATCGGGAGGTTGTCGAAGATCGCGCCACCGGCTGTGGCGAACACCGCTGTGACCTTGTCGGGCAGGTTCAGCTTGTCGTGGATGTCCTGCTGCCCCAGCCGCAGCAGGATGCCCGCCGCCGGCAGTACGGCGATCGGGAGCTGAAGACTGCGGCCGACCTTCTGCAGGCCCTGGAACAGACCTGATCCCCGCTTCTTTGCGGGGGCCGCCGAGGTTGCGGTGGCGGTGCTCATAGTTCCTCCATGTACCGGGGCTGCCGGGGGACGGGAAGGGCGAAAAGGGGTGGACAGCACCCGCGTGGTCTACACCACTCACTGGTGTAGACCTGTTCTAGCACGGTGAAGGTGGGATAAGGAACCCATGGAATCCGTGGCCGTAAAAATGCGGCGAGTAGTGTCGCACTCGTCGCGAATCACCCGAAACGATAGCCCGAGGGGCGTATGTGACCAGAAGTCCGAACGGCGTGACGATCGCCACGTCACGCCGACGCCCCCCGCGCGCGCCCCGGACGGCCGGGTTGGCGGCGATTCCCCAAGTGGTGTAGACCAGCCCAGGACGGTCGCGCCGTCGGGAACGCCTGTCTCGGGTTCGGACGACCAGACCGCTCGCGAAGTTGGGCCGACTGTGGGTTACTGCGACAAAGCGGTTCCGGATCAGGGAGAAAAGACATGGCCAGCAAGGCTGAGAAGATCGTTGCCGGGCTCGGTGGCATCGACAACATCGACGAGATCGAGGGCTGCATCACCCGGCTGCGCACCGAGGTCCACGACGCCTCGCTGGTCGACGAGGCCGCCCTGAAGGCCGCCGGCGCCCACGGCGTGGTCAAGATGGGGACCGCCATCCAGGTCGTCATCGGCACCGACGCGGACCCCATCGCCGCGGAGATCGAAGACATGATGTGAGCCACCCGCTCACACATCAGGGGCCCTTCCCACCGGGAAGAGGCCCCTGACCCATGTACGACTAGGCTCGGTCCCATGTCTCGCATCGACGGCCGCTCCCCCGAACAGCTCCGCCCCGTCACCATCGAACGCGGCTGGAGCAAGCACGCCGAGGGCTCCGTCCTCGTCTCCTTCGGCGACACCAAAGTCCTCTGCACCGCCTCCGTCACCGAAGGCGTCCCGCGCTGGCGAAAGGGCAGCGGAGAAGGGTGGGTCACCGCCGAGTACGCCATGCTGCCCCGCTCCACCAACACCCGCGGCGACCGCGAGGCCGTCAAGGGCAAGATCGGCGGCCGCACGCACGAGATCAGTCGGCTCATCGGCCGCTCCCTGCGCGCCGTCGTCGACTACAAGTCGCTCGGCGAGAACACCATCGTCCTCGACTGCGACGTCCTCCAGGCCGACGGCGGCACCCGCACCGCCGCGATCACCGGCGCCTACGTGGCACTCGCCGACGCGGTCGCCTGGGCGCAGCACAAGAAGCTCGTGAAGGCCGGCCGGCAGCCGCTGACCGGCACCGTCTCGGCCGTCTCCGTCGGCATCGTCGGCGGCGTCCCCCTCCTCGACCTCTGCTACGAGGAGGACGTACGCGCCGAGACCGACATGAACGTCGTCTGCACCGGCGACGGCCGCTTCGTCGAGGTGCAGGGCACCGCCGAGGCCACACCCTTCGACCGCAAGGAACTCAACGCCCTGCTCGACCTGGCGGCCGCGGGCTGCGACCAGCTCACGGCGATCCAGCGGGCGGTCCTCGAGGCAACCGCATAGCGCCGTCCGGCGTTTTCAGGGATAGCCGCACTACTGCGATGGGGCGCCCGGGGCCTTCCCGGGCGCCCCGCGCAGCTCTCCACGACACCCACGGGTCGGCGAGCCGGACCGGCCGGCGCGCCACGGAGTGTGCGGCACCGCCAACGGGGAGGGAAACCGTTCCATGGCCGCGCGCCACCGCCGACGCACCGCCGCCGCATTCGCCGCCATCGCCGTACTCACCGCCGTGGGCGCGAGCGCGGGCTGCGACGCCGTCGACAAGGCGATCGACTGCGTACAGACCGCCGACGCCATCGCCGACAGCGTCACCGACCTCCAGCAGGCCGTCGAGAACGCGGCGAACGACCCCGCACAGACCGACACGTCCCTCGACTCCATCGAGAAGAACCTCGACCAGATCGGCGACAAAACGGACAACGTCGACGTCAACAAGGCGGTCGACGACCTCCGCAAGGCCGTCACCGACGTCCGCCAGGCCGTCCAGAACGGCGACAAGACCCCCGACGTCGGACCGGTGACCGACGCGGCGGGAGAGCTGACCAAGGTCTGTACGTCGTAGCGCCCCGCAACCCCCCGGGGGCAGGGGCGGGCGCGGCCCGCGTCCCACGGATACTGGGGGGCATGACCCGCCTGATCCTCGCCACGCGCAACGCCGGAAAGATCACCGAACTCAGGGCGATCCTCGCCGACGCGGGCCTCCCGCACGACCTGGTCGGCGCGGACGCCTACCCCGACATCCCCGACGTCAAGGAAACGGGCGTCACCTTCGCCGAGAACGCCCTGCTCAAGGCCCACGCCCTGGCCCGGGCCACGGGTCTGCCCGCGGTGGCGGACGACTCGGGCCTGTGCGTGGACGTCCTGCACGGCGCCCCCGGCATCTTCTCGGCCCGCTGGGCCGGCCGGCACGGCGACGACAAGGCGAACCTGGACCTGCTCCTGGCCCAGCTCGCCGACATCGACGACGCCCACCGGGCCGCCCACTTCGCCTGCGCGGCGGCCCTGGCCCTGCCAGACGGCACAGAACGGGTGGTCGAGGGCCAGCTGAAGGGCACCCTCCGCCACACCCCGTCCGGCACCAACGGCTTCGGCTACGACCCGATCCTCCAGCCGGAGGGCGAGACCCGCACGTGCGCCGAACTGGCCCCTGAGGAGAAGAACGCGATCAGCCACCGGGGGAAGGCGTTTCGGGCGCTGGTACCGGTGGTGCGGGAGTTGCTGGGCTGACACCCGGCCATGAGCAAGGCCCGGTCCGTATGGACCGGGCCTCTTCATGTCTGTGCGGTCGGTGGGACTCGAACCCACACGGGATTTCTCCCACGGGCACCTAAAACCCGCGCGTATCACCTATTTCGCCACGACCGCCTCAAAACGGACATTTCATTGGGCTGCCGCTTTGTGTCGCTCAGTGTACGGGGGAGTCCTCCTGCCTCGCGGAGCGCCCGCCCTTCTGCCTGCACCAGGTTGCCGTCAGTGCATGGCAGTTCGGGCACAGGTACCGCAGGTTCTCGATGCGGTTGTCCAGCCAGTCGCCGTTGATGTGATCGATCTGGAGTGTGATCGGCCGCCCCAGCCACTGCCCCCTGTTTCCGCAGGACGCGCAGCGGTAGGCAGTGCCCTCCTCCTGGAGCGCTGCGTGCAGGCGCGTCCGGTTGGGGCGTGCGGAACCTTCGGGGAGGACCACCAGCACCAGTTCCGCTGTGGGTGTGCGTGGAGCCACCGGTTCGGCACCCCAGGTGCGCCGTGTGAAGTGGCTGGTGTCCAGGCCGAGTCGGGCGACCGTCCGGCGTACGCGCCGGTGGTTCGTGTCGTTCACCTCGAGTCCCATGGCACGCATGACGTCGGCGTAGCTCATGGCCTTGGGCACGGCCGCGCGTAGTACGTCCTCGGGGACCGCGGTGCGGGCGTTGCGAAAGTGGGATGTGTCGATGCCCTGTTCTCGGAACATCCGTCCCAAGGCGGCGCGCGACCGGCTGTCGTCGGGCACTCCCAGGATCCGGGCTGCTTCCCGCACACTTCCGGCGGACCCGGCTGCGGTCCGCAGTTGGTCGTGGGTGAAGGGAAGGTCCAAGTACGGCCGGTCGATGCCCGGGAAGTGGCTGATGTCGATACCGGCTGCCGCAATGCGGCGCCGGATGTGCGCGAGGGTGCCGGTCGCGGGCGTGGCGCCGAGCTTCAGCGCGACCTCGCGCAGCGTCGTGGACGATGCCGCCGCGGCAGCGATCGCGGCGTCCGGATATCTGCGCCATGGGCTTCGATGCGTGAAGTGGCCGGTGTCGATTCCGTGGGCGGCGACTCGCTGCTGCAGAACGCGGCGCTGCCCGCCGCTGGGCTTGAGGCCCAACCGGCGCATGAGGTCGTTCCACGTGCAGGACTGTGCGACGGCCGATGCCAGCGCGATTCGGTCGTACGGGCCCGTGGCCATGGCGCCCCCTCCGCTCTCGGCCGCGTGTTCGCAGCCCGCACGGATTAACGAACCGGATATCGGACAGTCACGCCCGGAAGCGAAAACGGCCCGCGCCGGGGTGTAGCGGTGCGGGCCGCGGGGCTGGAGGGATGTGTCGTCAGATGCCCAGGTCCTTGATGATCTTCGCCACGTGCCCCGTCGCCCGCACGTTGTACAGGGCGCGCTCGACCTTGCCCTCCTCGTCCACGATCACCGTGGAGCGGATGACGCCGACGACCGTCCTGCCGTACATCGTCTTCTCTCCGAAGGCGCCGTACGCGTCCAGGACCTGCTTGTCGGGGTCGGCGAGGAGGGTGACCTCCAGGGACTCCTTCTCACGGAACTTCGCGAGCTTCTCCGGCTTGTCGGGCGAGATGCCGATGACGTCGTAGCCCGCGCCCGCCAGCAGTTCGAGGTTGTCGGTGAAGTCGCACGCCTGCTTGGTGCAGCCCGGGGTGAGCGCGGCCGGGTAGAAGTACACGATGACCTTGCGGCCTTTGTGGTCGGCCAGGGAGACCTCGTTGCCGTCGGCGTCCGGCAGGGTGAAGGCGGGGGCGGTGTCGCCGGGCTTGAGTCGCTCGCTCATCGGTACCTCACGTGGCAAGGGGCGGGTTACCCCGACGAGCCTAATCTCCTTCCGGTGCCTCCAGTGGGGGTGCCGGGGAGTGCGTCGGGGGTGAAGCTGACAGACTGTCGACCACAGATGTAGGAATTGCGCGGAACACGTCGCAAACGACCACGGAGGAAGCGCGGTGGCGGACACGTCGAGCACGCCGGACACCAGGACTCCGGCGCAGATCGAGGCGGACATCGAGCGCCGTCGCGAAACCCTCGCCGAGACGCTCGACGAGATCGGCGTCCGGGTGCACCCGAAGACGATCGTCGGGGACGCGAAGGCCAAGGTCGTCTCCAACATCGACCACACGCTCGGGCGCGCCTACGTCGGTGTCAACCGGGTCGTCAGCGAGGTGAAGGGGCAGTTCGTCACGGAGGACGGTGCGCCGCGTCTGGAGCGTGTCGTGCCCGTGGCGCTGGTGGTCGTGGGGGTCGTCGGGCTGCTCGCCTACGGCTCCCGGCGGCGCAGGGGCTGACCCGGACGCGCACGGAGCCGTCGAAGACGGGTAGGTTCGGGGGCGTGAGCGAGAAGACCCACCACGACAAGTTGCCCATCCGGATGCTGCACGACCGTGTGCTGGTGCGGCAGGACGCCGCCGAGGGTGAGCGCAGGTCCGGCGGCGGCATCCTGATCCCCGCGACGGCGGCCGTCGGCCGGCGCCTCGCCTGGGCCGAGGTCGTCGCGGTCGGGCAGAACGTACGGACCGTGGAGCCGGGTGACCGGGTCCTGTACGACCCGGAGGACCGGGCCGAGGTCGAGGTCCGTGGGACCGCGTACGTCCTGATGCGCGAACGCGATCTGCACGCCGTGGCCGCGGACCGCTTCGAGGGGTCGGAGGACTCCACGGGCCTGTACCTGTAGTTCACATCGCAAAGGGGCTGGTGGCGGGCTGCCACCAGCCCCTTTTTACGTTTCTTTGCTACGGTGGGCCGACCCGTGAGGGACCCGACGAGACGCGCCGTACCGGGACCGTAAAGACGACGCACCCCCTGTTGATCGCGAGAACACGGAGGTGCCGTCATGGCCTGGGTTCTGCTTGTCGTCGCCGGCCTGCTGGAGGTCGGCTGGTCGGTCGGGATGAAGTACACCGACGGTTTCACCCGCCTGTGGCCGAGTCTGGCCACCGGTGCCGGCATCGTCGCGAGCATGCTGCTGCTGTCGTACGCCGCGAGATCGCTGCCGATCGGTACGGCGTACGGCGTCTGGGTGGGCATCGGCGCGGCGGGTGCGGCGGTGCTGGGCATGGCGGTCCTCGGCGAGCCCGCGACGGCCGCGCGGATCTTCTTCGTGGCGCTGCTGCTGGTGGCCGTGGTGGGGCTCAAGGCGACCTCGCCGCACTGATCCGCACGAGCCGCACGATTCTGATGATTCGGACGATCCGGATCTACGGTCGTCCCCGGTGGGGCATCCCGCCCGTTCACGCCCCTGCCGGTTCACGCTCCCGCTCCACCCGTCGCCCCGACTGGGCCGGCCGTGTCGCCGGTCCCGGTGATGTCGCCGGGGCCGCGGCCCGGCCCCGTATCGCCTCCGGTGCCGGTGGTGCCGCGCTGGCCGGGAGGACCGCCTGTTCCCGCGGTGCCACTGTCGGCGGCGCCGCCGGTGTCCGGGGTGGCCCCGTCGCCGGTGGTGCCGCCGGTGCCCGCGGTGCCGCCGCCGGTCGTGCCCGGTGTGCTGCCCGCTCCGGTGGTGGCGCCGTCGCTCCGACCTGGGGTCCGGTTCTGGTTCTGCCCCGGGGTGCTGCTCGTCGGGCCGCCGTTGTTCCGGGGGCTGGCGCCGCCGGGCCGGTCGTCCCAGTTGTAGCCGCCGTTGTAGCCGCCGTTGTAGTCGCCAGGGGGCTCGTCGTAGGGCTGCGCACCCTCCTGCAGTTGAAGGTTGAAGTCCTGGATCTGATTGCCCTGGAGGGCTGCCTCCGTGAACTGGGCCCAGATCTCCGCCGGTGCGCCGCCGCCGTTGACGCGGTCCAGGCCTGTCGCACCGTAGAGCGACTCGTGCCGGCCGGTGTCCGGGTCCTGGCCCATCACGGCGACCACCGTCGCCAGGTCCGGGGTGTAGCCGGCGAACCAGGCGGCCCGGTCGTCCTCCGAGGTGCCTGTCTTGCCCGCGGCGGGCCGGCCGGCGGCCTGGGCGGCCGTTCCGGTGCCGCTGTCCACCACGCTCTGCAGGATGGACGTGGTGGTGTCCGCCGCCTCGCGGCTCACCACCTGCCTGGGGGTCTCGTCCGGCAGCGTGACGTTCTCCTTGCCGTCCTTGGAGACCTTCTCGATCAGCGTGTAGGTGCCGTGCTTGCCGTGGTTGGCGAGCGTCGCGTACGCCTGGGCCATGTCGAGGACGCTGGCGGTGGCCGCACCGAGCGCGATCGACGGGTACGGGCTCATTTCGGGCGTGTTCTCGGGCAACCCGAGGTCGATCGCGGTCTGCTGGACCTTGGAGGGGCCGACGTCGACCGCCATCTGTGCGTACACCGTGTTCACCGACTTGTCGGTGGCCGTGCCGACGGTGATCGGGCCGTACGAGACCTCGTCCTCGTTCTCGGGCGCGTATGTCCCGCCGCCCCAGCCGTCCACCGGGAGCTTGTTCGTGCCGTCGTACACCGTGTAGGGATTGATGGTGTCGCCGTACTGCGTTTTGGAATTGTTCTGGACGGCCGAGGTGAACACGAACGGCTTGAACGTGGAGCCGACCTGGTAGTCGCGGCGGGTCGCGTTGTTGACGTACTGCTTGGTGTAGTCGATGCCGCCGTACATCGCGAGGACCTTGCCGGTGGCCGGGTCGATGGCCACGCCGCCCGCGCGGACGTACCGGTCGACCTTGCGGTTCTTCTTGTCGAGCCTGCTCATCAGCTGGTCGTTCACGGCCTGGGTGAAGGCGTCCTGCTTGGACTTCTGCAGGGTGGTGGTGACGCGGTAGCCACCGGCGGCGAGGGTGCTCTCGTCGATGACCTTGTTGCCGACGAGGTAGTCCCTGATCGCCTCGACGAGGTAGCCGCGCTGGCCGGACAGGCCGGGCGCGGTCACCGGCTGGCGTGGCATGGGGAACGTCACCGCCCGCCGTTGCGTCTCGGTCAGCCAGCGCATCTTCACCATGCCGTCGAGGACGTACTTCCAGCGGGCCATGGCCGCCGGCCCGTTCTCCGGGTGGGCGATGATGTCGTACTGGCTTGGTGCGTTGAGCAGGGCGGCGAGGTAGGCGCTCTGACCGACCGTGAGTTTTTTGGCGTCCACGCCGTAGTAGGCCTGTGCGGCGGCCTGGATGCCGTACGCGTTGCGGCCGAAGTAGCTGGTGTTGAGGTAGCCCTCGAGGATGTGGTCCTTGCTCTTCTCGCGGTCGAGCTTGATCGCGATGAAGAACTCCTTCACCTTTCGGGTGATGGTCTGCTCCTGGGCCAGGTAATAGTTCTTCACGTATTGCTGGGTGATCGTGGATCCGGACTGCTTGCCCTTGCCGCTGGCCGTGTTCCAGGCGGCGCGGACCATCGCCTTGGGGTCGACGGCGGACTCGGAGTAGAAGTCGCGGTCCTCGGCGGCGAGCGCCGCGTGCTGGGCATCCTTGGACATCTGTGCGAGCGTCACGTTCTGGCGGTTGACCGAGCCGTCGCGGGCCATTTCGGTGCCGTCCGCGTACAGGTACACGTTGCTCTGTTTGGTTGCGGCGGCGTTCGCGGCCGGGATGCTGACGATGGCGTATCCGAGCGTGAACAGGCCGGTCAGGAGCAGGAGTCCGGTCACGAAGGCGCCGAGCACCGTCCGCCAGGTCGGGATCAGCCTGCGCCAGCCCGTGCGGCGTGGACGCCCGGGCCGGCCGGGTGGTGGCCCGGTCAGCCCGGGAAGCTCGTCTTCTTCGGGTGCCAGGGTCTGGCTGCTGTGTTGCGGCTCGTCGCTCATCGTCTGCCGGACTCCCGTTTCGCGTCGTACGTTCCCGTACGCCAAGTGCGTCCCCGATGAAGACTGCCGCACCTCGCGCCCACGTTCCCGTTATGACGGACATGTCGGGTGTGGAAAACGCGTGGTACACCACTTGTCCGCGCGCTAGGCTCCAGCGCTTCGGCCCGCCTGCGTCGAAGGAGGTTTCCCGTGGGGACAGGGCGGTTGTACGCCGCCGTCGCCGCCGGTGGTTTCCGGCGGTATGCGACCTACCGAACCGCGACCGCGGCGGGAGTCTTCACCAACACAGTCTTCGGGTTGATCTTGGCATACACCTACCTTGCCCTGTGGAACGAGCGACCCCACCTGGGTGGATACGACCAGGCGCAGGCTCTTACGTTCGTTTGGGTGAGTCAGGGGCTGCTGATGACGGTGGCCGTGTTCGGCGGCGGCTTCGAGGACGAACTGATCGAACGCATCCGAACCGGTGACATCGCCATCGACCTGTACCGGCCCGCCGACCTCCAGCTGTGGTGGCTGGCCTCGGATGCCGGGCGGGCCCTGTTCCATCTGCTGGGCCGGGGCGTGGTCCCGCTGGTGTTCGGCGCGCTGGTCTTCCCGCTGGCGCTGCCGGCCCGGCCGCTGGCCTGGATCGCCTTTGTGATCGCGGTGGCGCTGGGGGTCCTGGTGAGCTTCGCGATCCGCTTCGTCGTGGCGCTGTGCGCTTTCTGGCTGCTCGACGGGGCGGGTGCCGCCCAGCTCGCCGCGCTGGTGGCGGTCTTCTGCTCGGGCCTGCTGCTGCCGCTCAACGTCTTCCCCGGCGCTCTCGGCGAGGTCGTCCGCGTGCTGCCTTGGTCCGCCCTGATGCAGGCTCCGGTGGATGTGCTCCTCGGTCGGGCGCGGCCCCTGCCCACGTACGCCTTCCAGGGTGCGTGGGCGGTCGTGCTGCTGACCCTCGGCCGGCTGGTGCAGTCGGCCGCGACCCGGCGGGTGGTGGTCCAGGGTGGCTGACACGCCTCACGGCGGGGCGCGGGAGCACGGGCGCGTGCGCGCGGGGCTGCGCGCCTATTTCTTGATCAGCGGCATGTGGATCCGCTCCACGATGGCCTATCGCGCTTCCTTCGCCATGACCGCGTTCGGCAACTTCGCCGGGACCGCGTTCGACTTCGTCGCGATCATGCTGATGTTCTCGCGGATCGATGTGCTCGGCGGCTACCGCCTGCCCGAGGTCGCGTTCCTGTACGGCCTGTCCGCCACCGCCTTCGGTCTCGCCGACCTCGCGCTCGGCTCGATGGACCGGCTGGGGCGGCGGGTGCGCGACGGGACGCTGGACACGATCCTGGTCCGCCCGGTGCCCGTGCTCGCGCAGGTCGCTGCGGACCGTTTCGGGCTGCGCCGGATCGGCCGGATCACCCAGGGGGCGCTGGTTCTCGGGTACGCCGTCGCCGCACTGGACGTGTCCTGGACCCCGCTGAAGGTGGCGATGGTCCCGCTGTCGCTGCTGAGCGGGGCGGTGATCTTCTGCGCCGTGTTCGTGGCGGGCGCGGCCTTCCAGTTCGTCGCGCAGGACGCCTCCGAGGTGCAGAACTCGTTCACGTACGGCGGTCAGACCATGCTGCAGTACCCGCCCACCGTCTTCGCCAAGGACCTGGTGCGCGGGGTGACGTTCGTGCTGCCGCTGGCCTTCGTCAACTGGCTGCCCGCGCTGTATGTGCTGGGGCGGCCCTATCCGCTCGACCTGCCGGTGTGGGTCGCCTTCGCCCCACCGCTGGTCGCGGCGGGCTGCTGTGCGGCGGCGGGGGCGGCCTGGCGGGCGGGACTGCGTTCGTACCGGAGTACGGGGAGCTGAGGGCCCAGATGGAAGGTGGCTTCGTGGTGGACGGTGACGGCATGGACGGGGGCCTCGCGGGCGGCGGCCTCATCGAAGTCGACCGGGTCGAGAAGGTGTTCGACGTGCGTCGGAAGACCGGCTTCCTGCGCCGTGAGCGGCGGCAGGTGCGGGCCGTCGACTCGATCTCCTTCACCGTGGCACGCGGCGAGATGGTCGGGTACATCGGACCGAACGGCGCCGGGAAGTCCACGACGATCAAGATGCTGACCGGGATCCTGACGCCTAGCGGCGGCCGGCTGCGGGTCGCCGGCATCGACCCCGCCCGGGAGCGGACGCGGCTGGCCCGGCGCATCGGGGTGGTCTTCGGTCAGCGCACCACCCTGTGGTGGGACCTGCCGCTGATCGACTCCTACCGGCTGATGCACCGCATGTACCGCATCCCGGACGGGCGTTACCGGGAGAACCTGGACCGCTGCGTCGAACTCCTCCAGCTGAGCGGCCTGTTGGACGTCCCGGTCCGGCAGCTGTCCCTGGGCCAGCGGATGCGCGGCGACATCGCGGCGGCACTGCTGCACGACCCCGAGGTGCTGTACCTCGACGAGCCGACCATCGGCCTGGACGTCGCCTCCAAGGCCAGGGTGCGCGAATTCCTGCGGGACCTGAACGCCGAGCGCGGCACGACGGTGCTGCTGACCACGCACGACCTGCAGGACATCGAGCAGTTGTGCTCACGGGTGATGGTCATCGACCACGGGCGGCTGGTCTACGACGGCGGGCTCGCCGGACTGCACGAGGTGGGCGACAGCGAGCGCACCCTGGTGGTCGACCTGGAGCGGGAGATGCCGCCGATCGAGGCACCGCCCGCGCGCGTGGTGCGGGTCGACGGGCCGCGGCAGTGGCTGGCGTTCCCGGCGTCGGAGTCGGCGGCCCCCCTGGTGGCCCGGGTCGCCGCGGAGTACCCGCTGGTGGACCTGTCGGTGCGGGAGCCGGACATCGAGGCGGTCATCGCGAAGATGTACACGGGGCTGGGACAGGCCGAGCGAGCGGTGTCGTAGCCCGCCGCGCGGCGACCTCGTAGGCTGATCGCATGACCGACGCCGTGTCTTCCGACGGGACACCTCCCAGGCCCTCCGTCCCGGATCTCCGTGCTTCCGACGCCGACCGCGAACGTGTCGCCGAGGTCCTGCGGGACGCCCTGGCCGAGGGCCGGCTCGACATGGAGGAGTTCGAGGAGCGGCTGGAGGCGACGTACAAGGCGCGGACGTACGGGGAGCTGGCGCCGATCACCCGGGACCTGCCCGCGGCGGGCGTCACGGCTCCGCCGGTCTCGCTGGTCAAGGAGCCGGTGGGAGACGGGGATTGGGCAGGGCGGGTCGTCGGCGGCGACGGGTCGTCCACCTGGGCCGTCGCCATCATGTCCGGGTTCCAGCGCAAGGGGCGCTGGACGGTACCGAAGCGGTTCAGCTCCTTCGTCTTCTGGGGCGGCGGTGAGATCGACCTGCGCGAGGCGCACTTCGCGGACCGCGAGGTCGAGATCAACTGCGTCGCGATCATGGGCGGGGTCAGCGTCATCGTGCCGCCGGGTGTCGAGGTGGTCGTACGCGGCATCGGGATCATGGGCGGCTTCGACCACCGCGAGGAGGGCGTGCCGGGCGAGCCGGGCGCGCCCCGTGTGATCGTCACCGGGTTCGCCTTCTGGGGCGGAGTCGGCGTCGAGCGCAAGCTGACCCGGGCCGAACGACAGCGGCTGAAGGAGGAGCGGCGCCGGGAGAAGCTGGACCGCAAGGCCGTCCGCAGGGGCCTGCACGCGTCCCACCGCGAGGCCCTGGAAGCCCATCGCGACCTGCTGCGGGAACGCCGTGACGAGCGCCGGGAGTGGCATGAGGGGCGCCGCGAGCGGCACGAGGAGCGCCGGGAGGCCCGGCGCGAGCACCGCGACCGGCGGCGGAGCGGAGAGTACTGACCAGGCGTCCCGTCTCGGACGGCACCGGCCGGGTCGGGCTGGGCCCGTACTGAGCCGGGCTCTGCCGGCGGGTGCCGCACCGCTGCGCGGTCGGCCTTCGGCCGCGGCACGCCCGGCGGTCATGGACCGGCCCTCGTCCCCGTTCTCACAGCTGCGCCGGTGCCGCCCCCTTCAGTGAGGAGAGGTCGAAGATTTCCGCCATCCGGCGGAAACCCGCGTCGCTGGGGTGGAGGTGGTCGCCCGAGTCGTAGTCGGCGCGCAGCCGGCGCGGGTCGTAGGGATCCCGCAGCGCCCTGTCGAAGTCGACGACCTCGTCGTACACCGTGCCCGCGCGGATCTGCGCGTTGATGGCCTGCCGCACCTCCTCGCGGTCGTCCCGGTAGGCGGGGTAACCCTGGAACGGCATGAGCGTCGCGCCCACGACCCTGAGTCCGTGCGCGTGCGCCTCGCGGACCAGGGTGCGCAGCCCGGCCGTGATCCGGTCCGGGTCGGCGTGGCCGGGGTCGCGCAGGATGTCGTTCACACCGAGCTCGATGACGACCGCCTTGACGTTCGCACGGCCGAGGACGTCACGCCCGAAGCGGGCGAGGGCACTCGGGTTGTCGGCGACGGAGGCGCCCCCGCTCGATTGGAGCGGCAGGGCGGACCCGCCGGCCAGTACGCGATTGCCGCTGATGCCCTGGTTGACCACGCTGTAGCGGGGCACCTCGGCGGAGCCGGCGGCCTCGCTCAGCCGGCGGTCGAGGAAGTCGGTCCAGCGGCGGTTGGCGCCCTCGGTGGAGGTGACGCCGTCGGTGATCGAGTCGCCGAGCGCGACGACGGTGCCGACCGATTCCTTGCTGAGCAGGTCGAGAGCGGTCAGATAGCGCCAGTACGGCGTCTGTTCCCGGTAGGCGGCGCCGCCGGTGTCCTGGGTGCGGTCGCCCAAGGCGACGTACGAGATCTGCCGTGCGGTCCGGTGGAAGGTGACCGGGCCCGACGGGACGGGGGAGTAGGTGGTCACGAGCACGTCCGAGTCGCGCGGTACGGCGATCCGGACGGCGTCGCTGACCACCTGCCGGCCCGGCGGGATGACGACCGAGACGGCCCCGGCGAAGGTGAGCGGGCGCAGGGTGCCCGCGGCCGCCGCCGCGTCGTTGTGAGCCGCGGCGAGGGCGATCGAGGCGTGGGTGACGGTGAGCGGCCGCTGACCGTAGAGATTGGACAGCGTGATACGGGCGCTCGTACCCCCGATGCCCACGTGCACGACGTTGCGCACGGAGCGTCCCGCCATCCCGTACGTCCCGGTGCCCGGCTCGGCACCGGAGGGCGAGGCCGACCAGGCGCCGACCCAGACGCCGGTGGAGGCGGGGGCGGCGGCGCCCGGCCGGCCGGGAAGGCCGTCGGTGAGCGTCCCCTGGTCACCGCCGTCGCCGGTCGTGGCGCCGATGAATATGCCGGCCGACACGGCCAGGATGAGCGCGCACAGGGCAGCGATCAGGGCATAACCGTTTCGCCTGGTCATGCTGCGAGTGTTCTCCTCGGGACGGGAGTCCGGGGCTCCGGTGTCGATCATCACCATGATGCGTCATGGCGCGGGAGGAGGCCGACGGGAACCCTGGCGGATCGTGACGGAACGGACAGGCCTTGCCCCAGTGTCCGGGTTGCCCGGGGTCCGGGGAACCCGTACGAGACCCTGAAAGGCCCCGAGACTTCTCCGTCCGGACAGACGCCGGGAACTCCCGTTCCGTTCCATGAGTCGGTCAGGAAGGGACAATGTGTACGGGGGACACGAACGGGTGGAGTGGATGGAACGCACGGAACCGGAGGAAGTGGTGGCTGAGGTGCCGCCTGCCCGCTCGGATACCGCCACGAGCCGGGCGATGACGGCTTTCAGCCCCGCCGACGAGGAGAAGCGCCGAGGTGTGCGCCGGATGAAGAGCACGGCGACCGGGCTGCTGCTCCTCGTGGCGCTCGTGTACGCCCTCGCCACCTGGGCGCGGGGCGCGGGCGCGGGCCCCTGGGCGGCCTATGTGGCCGCCGCAGCAGAGGCAGGCATGGTCGGTGCGCTGGCCGATTGGTTCGCGGTCACCGCGCTCTTCCGGCACCCGCTCGGCCTGCCCATCCCGCACACGGCGATCATCCCCAACAAGAAGGATCAGCTCGGCATCTCCCTCGGCGAGTTCGTCGGCGAGAACTTCCTCTCCCAGGAAGTCGTGCGGCAGCGCCTGCACGCCGTCGGCATCGCCGCCCGGCTGGGCACATGGCTCGCCGATCCGGAACACGCGGACCGGGTGACGGCGGAGCTGGCGACGGCCCTGCGAGGAGCACTGACGGTGCTGCGCGACTCGGACGTCCAGGCGGTGGTCGGCGAGGCCATAACGCGCCGCGCCGACGCGCAGGAGATCGCTCCGCCCCTCGGCAAAATGCTGGAGAAGGTCGTCGCGGACGGCGGCCACAAACGGGTCGTCGACCTGATCTGCGTCCGCGCCCACGACTGGCTCGTCCTGCACGACGACCAGGTCATGTCCGCAGTCCAGGGCGGCGCCCCCGGCTGGACTCCCCGGTTCGTCGACAAGAAGGTCGGCGAGCGGGTCTACAAGGAACTGCTCCGCTTCGTCACCGAGATGCGCGACTCGCCCACGCATCCCGCGCGCGGTGCCCTCGACCGGTTCCTCGCCGACTTCGCCTCCGACCTCCAGTCCGACACCGACACCCGCGCCCGTGTGGAGCGGCTCAAGGGCGATGTGCTGGGCCGGGGCGAGGTCCAGGACCTGATCGCCTCCGCCTGGACGGCCGTCCGCTCCATGATCGTGTCCGCCGCCGAGGACGAGCACAGCGAGCTGCGGCAGCGCGTACGGGCCTCGCTGTTGTCGCTGGGCCAGCGCATGGCCACCGAGGAGCGGACCCAGTCCAAGGTCGACACGTGGGTGGAGAGCGCCGCGGTGCACGTCGTGACGACCTATCGCAAGGAGATCACGTCCTTGATCACGGACACCGTCGCCGGCTGGGACGCCGTGCACACCACGCGGAAGATCGAGGCGCACATCGGCCGCGACCTGCAGTTCATCCGGATCAACGGCACAGTGGTGGGCTCGCTTGCGGGGCTGTTGATCTACACCGTGTCGCGGGCGCTCGGAGCGTAACCGTCCGCCGATCGGGCACTCGGGGTGGGTGCGGCGTCACCCCGCGTCCCCGAGGAGGCAACCATGTCCGTCACCGCGCCCCCACCCGGCACGGTCACCACCGCGATCCCCGCCCGCCTGGATCGTCTGCCCTGGTCACGCTGGCACTGGACGATCGTGATCGGACTCGGCACGGTATGGATCCTGGACGGCCTCGAGGTCACGGTCGTCGGCAACATCGCCAGTCGTCTCTCCGAGCCCGGCAGCGGGTTGCCGATCTCATCGAGCGCGGTCACCGGCACGGCGGCCGCGCTCTATGTGGCGGGCGCCTGCGTCGGTGCGCTGTTCTGGGGGCGCCTGACCGACCGCTACGGCCGCAAGAACCTCTTCATGATCACCCTCGCGGTCTACCTCGCGGCCACCGCCCTGACCGCGGTCTCCTTCTCGACCTGGTGGTTCTTCCTCTTCCGCTTTCTGACCGGCTTCGGCATCGGCGGCGAGTACGCGGCCATCAACTCCGCGATCGACGAGCTGATCCCGGCGCACTACCGCGGCCGCGTCGACCTGATCATCAACGGCAGCTTCTGGCTGGGCGCGATCGGCGGCTCGCTGCTGTCGATCGTCGCGCTGAACACCGACCTTCTGCCCGTGAACGTGGGCTGGCGGCTGACGTTCGCCCTCGGCGCCCTCCTCGCCCTGGTGATCCTGCTCGTGCGCCGGCACGTCCCCGAAAGCCCGCGCTGGCTGCTGATCCACGGCAGGGAGAAGGAAGCGGAACGCGTGGTGGCCTCCATCGAGCGGCAGATCGAGGACGAGAGGGGCGAGCCGCTCCCCGCGCCCAAGGGCGAGATCACCATCCACCAGCGCGAGAGCATCGGCTTCGCCGAGATCGCCCGCACCGTCTTCACCGTCTACCGCAAACGCGCCGTGCTCGGCTTCTCCCTCTTCATCGGCCAGGCCTTCCTGTACAACGCCATCACCTTCGGATTCGGCGCGATCCTCACCAAGTTCTTCCACGTCCCCACCGGCGACACCGGCTACTACTTCGCCGTCATCGCCGTCGGCAACTTCCTCGGCCCGCTGCTGCTCGGCAAACTCTTCGACACCGTCGGCCGGCGGGTGATGATCTCGTCGACGTACCTGCTCTCCGGACTGCTGCTGTTCGGCACGGCCTGGCTGTTCGACCGGGGCTCGCTGAGCGCGGGAACACTGACGGCGTGCTGGTGCGCGGTGCTGTTCTTCGCCTCGGCGGGCGCGTCCAGCGCGTATCTGACGGTCTCCGAGATTTTCCCGATGGAGACGCGGGCCATGTCGATCGCCTTCTTCTACGCCCTTGGCACCGCCGCCGGCGGCATCAGCGGCCCGCTGCTGTTCGCGGACCTCACGAGCACCGGCCGGGTCGGCGACACGGTCCTCGCCTTCCAGATCGGCGCGGCCCTGATGTGCGCGGCGGGGCTGGTCGCGGCCCTGCTTGCGGTCCGGGCGGAACGACGGTCGCTGGAGGACATCGCCAGGCCGCTGACGGCGACGGCGGCGGGGGCGCAGGCTCGGCCGTAGGTCTTGGGGTCTGGACGCGGGCGGGGGCTCCGGATGCGTGGCTTACGGTCTGTCGCGCCTCCGAGGCAGTCGCGGCTGCGGGCGCGGGTGGGGCTGCGGGTCGGCGCCGTGGCGACGGGCGTGGTCGGGTGGCTTCGGGTCTGTCGCGCCTGCGAGGCTGGCTGTGGGGGTAGCGGCTCCGGGTGAGTGGCTGCCGCGTGCCCGTCGCGGCGGGGGCGCGGCCCGGGGGCTGCGGGTCGGCGCCGTGGCGACGGGCGTGGTCGGGTGGCTTCGGGTCTGTCGCGCTTGCGAGGCCGTCGCGGCTGCGGGCGCGGGGCCGTGTGCGAGGTGCCCAGGGCGATCTGAGTACCCGTACTCTGCCGACTCCGCCGCTCCGCGGAAACCCTCGTACGCATGACCGAGAAGCTGCTCTGCCCGATGCGAACGCGTCCCTGGCCCGAGCGCTGGCTGATCCGCCTGCTCGGCGCCGCCCTCGCCGCCGCGGCCTACCTGCTGTGCCTCCCGTGGGACCCGCGCAACCAGCCGGCCACACCCACGGCCACCGAGGACACGACCCCTGTCACAGGCGTCGGCGTCCTCGCCCTCACCGTGACCCTGCTGCTCCTGGCGGCCTACTTCGGCCACTGGGACCACCTGGGCTGGCCACTGCTCCTGGTCGCCGCACCGCCCGCCGCGCTGATGTACGTCTCCTTCCGCACCCACCCCGCACCGGACGCCGCGCTGTGGCCCCTGGCATGGGGCTTCTTCACGCTGCTGATCGCGGCGGGCGTGTTCGTGACGACCGGAGTGGCGCGCGCGCTCCGCGGGGAGTGGGCGCGCGAGGACCTGCCGCAGACGAACCCCTTGTGACACGACAGCCCCGCCGCGCGGCCGTCAGGCCCCCGTCGTGGACCCCGGGCGCACGATCATCAGCACGGTGACGGCGGCCCACAGAAGGTTGAAGACACCGGTGGCCATGGCGAGCCGGACCGTGACCCGCTCACTGACCACGCCGCCCTCCACCGCCTCGAGGACGGCGCCCTGCCGGGGCAGGACCAGGGCACCGAGCACCACTGCCGCGAGTGTGGTCAGCACGATCGACAGGATCAGCCAGGTGTCGCCGAGCACGCCCATGTTCTTGGCGGTGGCGAACCCGAACACGGGGACGACGACCCCGACGAGTGCGTAGACCCGGCAGGTGCGGTGCAGCAGCGCGAGGCTGTGCCGGCTTTCCGCGGGCTCGGCGAGCACCTTGCGGGCGACGGGCGGGAACATGCTCGCGGCGACGGTGACAGGACCGACGGCGACGATCGCGGCGAGGACATGGACGGCGAGAAGGAACTTGGTCACGAGCCGACGCTACGGGCGCGAAGATCACTGACGGAAGTGGCGGAATTGCCAGTACCCAACGGATTCTCGCCACGCGGCCGCGCATGGCCATCTACCTGCAGGGATCGAGGATTATCCGCCACTGCAACGCCTTGGCCGTGACCCGGCGTCCCCGTACGCTCTCGCCATCCACACCGTGGCCATCCTGGCGCTGGACCAGGTGATCCCCTTCGACCTCTCGGCGCCGATCGAGGTCTTCTCACGCACCCGTCTGCCGGACGGACGGCCCGCCTACCGGGTACGGATCTGCGCGCCGACGGAGGAGGTGGACGCGGGCACGTTCCGGATCCGGGCGCCGTACGGGCTCGAGGCGCTGGCGGAGGCGGACACGATCATCCTGCCGGGCACGGAGGACCCGACACGGCCGCTTCCGGAGGGCGTCAAGGGGGCCCTGTGCGCGGCCGCCGCGAACGGCACACGCATCGCGTCGGTGTGTGCGGGCGCGTTCGTGTTCGCCGCGACCGGACTGCTGGACGGACGGCGGGCGACGACGCACTGGGTGGCGGCGACCCTGCTGGCCGAACGCCACCCGGAGGTGACGGTCGACCCGGACGTGCTCTACGTCGACGAGGGCCAGTTCCTGACCTCGGCGGGCGCGGCCGCGGCGCTCGACCTGTGCCTGCACATGATCCGCAAGGACCACGGCTCGGCGGTCGCGGCGGACGCGGCCCGTCTGTCGGTCATGCCGCTCGAACGCGAGGGCGGCCAGGCCCAGTTCATCGTCCACGCCCGGCCGCCGGCCCCTGCGGGGACCACCCTGGAGCCGCTGCTGCACTGGCTGGAGGAGAACGCGGACCGCGACCTGACCCTGGACGACATCGCGGCCCGCGCCGGTACGAGCGCCCGCACCCTCAACCGCCGCTTTCGCGAACAGACCGGCACGACCCCGTTGCAGTGGCTGCACCGGGCGCGGATCCGGCGTGCCCAGTACCTCCTGGAGACGACGTCGCATCCCGTCGAGCGCATCGCGACCCAGACGGGGTTCGGCTCCCCCACGGCCTTCCGCGACCGCTTCAAGCGGGTCGTCGGGACGAGTCCGTACGCGTATCGGCGGACGTTCAGGGGAGTGAGCGGGCCCGTCTCAGGGGGCGGCGGGGGAGCGGCTGCCGGACGGCTCGGCTGACCGGGGGGCCTAACCGCGCCGGTCGGCCACGGCCCAGGAGGCGAGGGCGACGGCTCCGGCGACCCCGAACACCGCGGGCCACGCGCCCACCTTCTTGGCCAGCGGATGCGACCCGGCGAACGCGGCGACATACGCGGCGGTCAGCGCCCCGGCCGCAGCACCACCCGCCTGCCGCCGCCACCGCTCGGCCGACGCGGCCCCCGCCACGGCCAGCACGGCCCCGCCGAGCTGCCGCTTCTTGCTCCAGCGGGCGACCCCGTACCCGCCGACGAGACCGGTCGCGGCCACCAGGGCCGTAGGAACCTTCGCCATCGCTTGCTGCCTCCTGTGCCGGTGTGTCCGGGTCGCCGTTGCGGCTGATGACCGAGGCTAACTCCGCGCCCGGCAAGACCATGGCCTCACCCCCTGCCGGGCGCGCCCCGGTAGCCACGCCATGCCGTTCGGAAGGTCGGAACGGACAAGAGCGGTGTGACGCCTGGGTCCAGGGCCGCCCTCAGCGTGGCGAGCCTGGGGTGAGATGAGACGCAGGTCACATGCCCCCGCTCGCCCGGCCGGTCACATCGTGCGGTGGTGCTCCGTCAGTGCTGTGTAACCGTCGATACGGCAAGGAGATCGCCATGGAAGCCCGTCTCAACTTCTTCACCAACCCCGTGGCAGGCAAGTTCACGAGGTACATCAACTCGGCCGGCAAGGTGATCAGCGACTCGACGCTTCCCGCGGCGACGCAGGAACTCGTGAAGATCCGCGCCAGCCAGATCAACGGCTGCGCCTTCTGCACCGACATGCACACCAAGGACGCGGTGGCCGCCGGCGAGGACCACCAGCGCCTCCACCTCGTCGCCGCCTGGCGGGAGGCCACGGTCTTCACGGACGCCGAGCGCGCCGCCCTGGAACTGGTCGAGCAGGGCACCCGCATCGCCGACGCGGCAGGCGGGGTCCCGGACGAGGTCTGGGCGAACGCCGCGAAGCACTACGACGAGGACCAACTCGCCGCGCTGGTCTCCCTCATCGCCCTGATCAACGCGTACAACCGCATGAACGTCCTCGTCCAGCAGCCGGCGGGCGACTACCAGCCGGGACAGTTCGGCTGAGCACGGGCGGCCGACGGGGGGACGGGCCCGGAGGCGGAACCCGCCGCACACAGCGGCGGCGCCCGCCTCCGGGCCCAGCGTTGATCTCCCCGGAGCGGGCGTTCCTCGTGGAGAGGGAGAAGCGGAGATACGTCTGGCCGGAAAATCACAGCAGCCGAGGGCATGCCGGTGCCTGCTCGGGGCTTGGGTGAAAGTGACTGGGCTTGAGCTGCAGCGGCTGGTCAGACT